>JAABSP010000018.1 GCA_011390345.1 Desulfobacteraceae bacterium | reverse complement strand
TTGTTCAGATTTATCATGAGGATATACCCGGCGGTTGTTGGAATAAAAAATATTGATCTTCCTGCCGATCACTCCATGATATAGCAATGAGCGTGCCAGGATATAGCAATGAGCGTGCCAGAACGGTTTTTGCGGCGCCTGCGGCGCTGATCGAATCGGATAAGCGACTGCAAACAAAAGTTATTTAAGATTGAAATGTTCGGATCGGTTCAGCCGGAAGGCGTTTTACGAGGCGGACAGGGGATGGACGTGGAGGGCAAAAAGTGTCCGGGAATCGGACACTGAAATGGATTTAATTTGAATTATTTTAAATAACGGATAGTTGTGATGTCAGAAATCCGGACGGTCAGATGTGCTGTTTGTTCGGACATAACCGGAAGCATCTTTCAAATCCCTGTCAATTTCATCCTGATGGTCAAAATAGTATGCCAGGGCGGAAAACAGTTGAGACGGCGTGAGGTTCGGCATACCGGCTAAAATCTTATCGGCATTCATACCTGTCTGATAATAACCTGCGATACTTCGGACAGGAATTCTTGTTCCCTGAATAATGGGGGCGCCGTTTAGAATATTCTTTTCGGAGGTGATGTAAGGGTATGAAAATTGTCTGTCATTCATTCTTTTTCTCCTTTGGAAGTTCGTTAGGTCAATGGACGGTCTGTTTGCGAATCTTGTATTTCTTCAACTTCTCATAAAGGGTACTCCGGCTGATGCCCAGCCGGGCCGCCGCGCTGGTTTTGTTCCCGTTGGACATCTTCAGGGCCTCCCGGACCAGTTGCGCTTCGTTTTCGTTGATGGTCTGACTGGAAGGCCGGGCCTCCTCCTCGACGGGTTGGGCGATCCCCGGCGGCAGATCCGCCACGGTGATCCGATCGCTTTTTGCCAGCACCACGGCATGTTCAATGCTGTTTTCCAGCTCCCGGACATTGCCCGGCCATTGATAGGCCATCAGTCTGCGCATGGCCTCGGAATCGATCCGCGCCGAGGTTTTCCCCCCTTCCGAACAGAAATGGTCTATAAAAAACCGCGCCAGCAACGGTATGTCGTTGCCGCGCTCCCGGAGGGGCGGCAGGTGGATGGGCACCACATGGAGCCGATAGTAGAGGTCCTCCCGGAACCGACCGGCTTTGACCTCCTGCAACAGGTCCTTGTTGGTGGCCGCCAGAATCCGGACATCCACCTGAAGCGCGTCTTCGCCGCCCAACCGCTCGAAGCGGCGGGTTTGAAGCACGCGGAGCAGCTTGATCTGGGCCGAGGCGGACACCTCCCCGATTTCATCCAAAAAAACCGTTCCGCCGTCCGCCTGCTCGAAACGCCCTTTTTTTCTGCGAAGCGCGCCGGTAAATGCCCCTTTCTCATGGCCGAACAATTCGCTTTCCAGCAGGGTCGCGGGGTAAGCCGAACAATTGATCACCACTAACGGATTGTCGCGGCGGTGGCTTGCACGGTGAATGGCCCGGGCCGCCAGTTCCTTGCCGGCGCCGCTCTCCCCCTGAATCAGAACGGTGGCGTCGGTTGGGGCGACATCCTCGATGAGCTTATAGACGACCTGCATCCCGGGGTCCTTGCCCACCATGTCGTCGAAGCCGGACCGGGCCTCCACCCTGCCTTTGAGCCGGCGGACCTCCATTTCCTGCTGGACCGCGCGGTAAACGGCCCCGGCCGTCTGTTGAAGAATGAGCGTGATGACCTCCAGATCTCTCGTGACGCAGTTGCACGACCCGGGACATCCGATGATCAGGGCGCCGGTGGTTTGCCCGTGGTGCTGAAACGGCAACACGCCGATCTGTCTTGATTTTCTAATATCGTCGGGCAGGGGCAATTCGGATAAATCGGATTTTCGGAAAAAACAGACCGCGGTCCGGGCGCGAATTTCATCCATGATCAAGGCAGCGGCGTTCAGGGGAACCGCGGTCGCTGTTTCGCCGGTGGACAACAATCCATCCGCGTCTTTGGCGTTAAAGGCCAACAGGGCCAGGTTGCGGCACTGGACCATATTTCTCAGGGAATCGACGAGGCAGGCCGCGACGTCGTTATAACTGGACAGGGCCGAGACTTCGCGGGATATGGAAAGGGCGGTGGTCAGGCGCTGGTGGGCCCGGTCGAGTTGGCCGTGTTGGGCCTCCAGCCGGTGGTTGTTCTCCTGAAGCGCCTTTGTATAGTCGCGCAGACGGGCGATCATTTTATTGAAAGACGCGGTCACCTTCGTCACTTCCGACCGCCCCCGGACCTCGATTTCAGCATCGAGATGGTCTTCGTCGATGCTTTCCGCCGCGGCCGCCAGTCGCACAAGGGGACGGGTCAACCGGTGGATGAGCCAGTGGCTGATTAGAAGCGCCAGCAGCAAAACAGCCAGGGTCATGGCGTTGATTTGCCACCAGAGGCGATGGACTTGGGCGCGGTACGGGGCTTCGGAAAGGCCCAGGCGGAGAACGCCGGCCTTGCGGCCGAAGATCGGCCAGGCAATGTCCAGAAAGCGCTCCCCTTTCCGGGAGACCAGCTTTTCCAGGCGGCCGGTCTCCGGATCATCCGGCTTGTTGGCTTCGATCAGTCGGACCGGTATCCCGCCTGAAAACGTGTGGCTGAGGATTTTGCTGTCCCGGACGACGAAGATGTATGCAACATTCGGGGTGCTGACGATCTGATCCTCCAGCAGTTTTTGAAGGGCTACCCGGTCGTTGAGCAGGATTTTATCGGCCGCGTCCAGGCTAAGGCTGTGGGCGATGTTCTCCGCTCTGGCCACGGCGCATTCATACAGACTGGCGCCGTAACGGTGGGTGACGATATGGGAGATGGTCAATCCGCTGGCGACCACCAGCGCGGCCACGGCGAGCAGAAGGGTGTCTTTAAGGCTTCTGGGTTTCATGGGCTGCGAGGGGGTCCGCCTTGGGTTTGTCGGTAAATGTCTTTGACCGGTGCGTACCAGGCTTCGTCGGGCAAAACGAAGCGGTCGATCATCAGCTCATCGAGGATTTTCGCGCCTTCCGGCTTTTCATGCATAGTCAGGACGATGTCTCGGATCTCCGCTTTCATGTCGGTCGCCAGGTATTCGGACACCACCAGCGGCGGGCTGCCAAAGGGCCTCGACTTCTTTATCACCCGGGTCAGGGAGGTGTAGAATGGGTTTCGCTGGTTATAAAATTCCCAGATATGGCCATCCACCGCCGCGCCGTCCACCAGTTCCTTGGCCACGGCGAGAATTGAATTGTCATGGCTGTAGGTGTAGCTGACCTCCTTGAAAAACTGTTCCGGCGTCCGTCCCGTCTCCGACAGCCAGTACCTCGGGGTCAGGGCGCCGCTGTTCGAAGCCGGGTCCGTGAAGGCGAACATTCGCCCCTCCAGGTCCGAAAGGGTCTTGAAATCGCTCTCCTTATGGACGATCAGATAACTCCGATAGAAGGGTTCGCCCCGGATGATCGGCGTCGCCAAAGCCTCGAATCCGTATACCTCCCGACCCAGAGCGTAGGGGCCGGTGCAGATAAACGCTATATCGATTTCTCTTTTGGGAAACAGTTCGTTGATCTCGCCGTAGGTTCTGCGTTGAATCAATGTGATGTCGCGCACCATTTCCCGTCCGATGAAGTCGAGCAATTCCCTGTAAAAAGAAAGGGTTTCTCTCGGGGAGACCATGGCCGCCACCGCCACCCGCAGAGTGGCAGCTCCTTTTTGGGGCTGCTCCGGGGGGGCGATCTCTTGGGTTCGGGAAAAATCGATGGTTTTGTAGCCGGCCTCATTTTCATAGCCGAAGATCAGTAACAATCCGATAAGAAACAACCCGATAAGAAACAGATATTTTTTCATGTTGAAATCACAAACCGAAATTTACAGGAGGGGGGCATCTGTTATATTCCCGGAATCGACCAATCTTTCAAGTAGGCGACACATGGACGACCCCTTGCCGGAAAGATTACATTATATGCAGCGTTTAGGCAACAATTTTTTGGGCCGCTCCATCGCTTGGCTCAAATGCGTTTCGGATAAGTGATATATCCGCTGTTCATGACTGTCTGCGGCACAACAATTCGGGGTCTGTTTTCATAATCTCCTCCAGCCGCTGCCGGTCTTCCAGAATCCGGTGGCTCTGCTTTATATTTTTCAGCAGCCACCCCAGCGATGACTTTACCACCTCCGGGCTCTGACCGTCTGCCAGTCGGTAATACATCCACCTGCCCTGTTTTCGGCCTTGGATCAGGCGGGCAGCTCGCAGAATGGACAGGTGTTTGGATACGGTGGAAGGGGCCAGCCCGACCAGATCAATAAGCTGGCACACACACATCTCCCCTCCCTCCAGCGCGGCCAGCAGGCGCACACGGGTTTCATCCGCCATCGCCTTGGTGACGGCCATGATTTCAAACATCCCTGCTTCCTTTCCTCCTGTCCGCATCGTTTATGATCACGGAATCACTTTATCATGCATTCTCTTCAATGCCGGTATTCTCTTCAATGCCGGAGTCTGAACGGTCAGGGAACCAGTCTCTTGTACGGTTGGCGATTTTGACCAGAAAGAGCATGACCGGAACCTCAACCAGAACACCGACAATGGTCACCAGAACCGCGGGCGATGATGCCCCGAACAGAGTGATGGCGACGGCAACCGCCAGTTCAAAGAAATTGGAAGCGCCGATCATGCCCCCTGGCGCGGCAACATCATGGGGCAATTTCAGTTTTTTAGCGGTCAGATACGCGATAAAGAAAATCAGAAGGGTCTGCAGAATCAGGGGGACGGCAATCAGCACAATATGCAAGGGGTTTCTGAGAATGATATCTCCCTGGAAAGAAAAAATCAGGATAAGCGTCAGCAACAGGCCCCCGATGGTCACATTGCTGAATTTATGAATAAAAGTCTGATTGAAATATTCCTCTCCCTTGCTTTTGATCACCAGGCTGCGCGTGATGATCCCACCGGTCAGCGGGATTACCACAAACAGAAAAACCGACAGCAGCAGGGTGTTCCACGGAATGGTGATGCCGCCCACTCCCAGCAGCAGCGCCACAATCGGCGTAAACGCGACAAGAATAATCAGGTCGTTGGTTGCCACCTGCACAACCGTGTAAGCCGGATTTCCCTTTGTCAGATGACTCCAGACAAAAACCATGGCCGTACAGGGAGCCGCACCCAGAAGCACCGCGCCCGCAAGATAATCCTTTGCCAGTTCAGGCGGTATCAGCGATTTGAATACCACATAGAAAAAAAATGCGGCAATGCCGAACATGGTAAAAGGTTTGATCAGCCAGTTGACTATCCAGGTGACATAAAGCCCGGTCGGATTTTTTCCGACATTTTTTATGCTGGCAAAATCAACCTTCATCATCATGGGATAGATCATGAGCCAGATCAGAATTGCGATGGGGATGGAAACCTTCGCGTATTCAAATTTGGCCAGTTCTGCGGGGATGGCCGGAAGAAATTTTCCGATAAGAACTCCGGCAGCCATGCATAGAACAACCCACAATGTCAGATTTCGTTCAAAAAAACTGATGCCCTCTGTTTCGCTCTGTTTCATTTTATAAACCTCTCTTTCCTGAAATCTGATCACGGACAATTTATGTAAACAAATTCTCATATATTATAATTCGCCACATAGCGAAATATTAACGAACAGAATAATAGCTCCGGTTTCCAAAGTCAAGATCAAACTTGCAGTTCAGAAAAAAAATTTATCCTTGTCAAGAGGCTGCTTGTTCTTAAAATGCATAATTATTTCGTGACTTTCAAAAACCTCGCGTTAGGGGTATGGCAAATATGTTATATCCCGTGGCCCACGCAAGATTTTGCATGATCTTCCGATAGGTTGCCCGTGAAAGCCCTATAATGGCGACGGCATCTAAGGGATCGAGTCAGATATCGAGTTCTCCGATAATTTTTTTTAAAGTTTCCGCAGAAGACCGTAGCTTGTGACGCTCGTCCTCATCGAGGTTTATATCAATATGCTTTGAAATGCCGTTTATATTAACGATGGTGGGTATGCTCAGACAAACATCGGATATGCCGTAGTAATTATTGATCAAGCTGGAAACTGTCAGGACACTGTTCTCATCTCGCAGTATGCTGCCGGCAATTCGCTCGACGGCAAGTGCGATGGCGAAATTGGTGTACCCTTTTCGACTGATTATTTCGTATGCCGCGTTTCTTACCTGACCAAAAATCTCATCCCTTTCCTCAGGAGAGCAGTTTCTTTCACAAACAGGACACTGTTTTTTTAAGGCCAAACCGGCAATATTGGCCTGGCTCCAGACGGGCACCTCGCTATCACCGTGCTCGCCAATAATGTAGGCATGGACGTTGCGGGGGTCGACGCGACAATGGCGGCTGAGCAGAAATCTGAACCGTGCGGTGTCGAGCGCGGTCCCTGATCCGATGACCCGATTCATGGAAAAATGAGAAACTTTTAGGGCGACATAGGTCAGAATATCCACGGGATTGGATACGATCAGCAATGTTTTCGGTTCATGTGCCGTGATTTTGGGAATGATGTCCTTGAAAATTTCCGTGTTTTTGCGCACGAGATCCAGCCGTGTCTCACCCGGTTTTTGAGACGCGCCTGCGGTAACGACAACAATATCAGCGCCCTTGCAATCGGAATAATTCCCCGCGTAAATTCTTGTCGGTGAAACAAAGGAAAGGCCGTGATTCAGGTCCATGGCATGGCCCTCGGCTAAGTCGGAGTCCAAGTCGACAAGGACTATGGTCGAAGCAAGACCGCTCATCGTAAGGGCAAAGCAGATGGTCGCACCCACCTGTCCGGCTCCCACAACAACCACTTTGCGGGTTTTCGAGACATCATTTTCCAATACATTCGAAAATTTTTCCGGATTGCTCTCGAATTTCTCCTTGCAGTCCTTGCTGCAGAAATAATACTTTTTCTCCATATACATGGTTTTTTGTCGAGCCTGTGCGTCGTCAATCTCCATACCGCAAACCGGATCTTTTGCCATAAGTCTTCCCCTTATTTAATCTGTTTTACCTCATACCAGAGTTCGGACCAAAGCCCTCGAACAAAACCCTCCCTCTCTGCGGCGCCAGGTAGATGTAACGTCCGTATCTTCACCATCGGCCTCCGCCAGATCCGCCGTTTCACCGAGTTTACGGTTCCAGGATACACCGAGGTATGGAGCGAATTCCCTGGGGATGTGGTAGCGCAACCGCTACCTTCTGGTTTATTCCCTTTTTTTCGGCTTTCACCTGCGGGGTTCTATCAGCGGCTTGTTGTTTTGTTTATGGCGGAACTCGGATAAGAACCGATAAATGTCAACCCTCGCCCGGTTGATGCCACCGATCGGTCGATGTTCAATCAGGGAGTGCGCCGGAGAAAACGATAAATCTTCAGCCAGTTCCGCTCGTTCCCGAGTACGAAAAACCTGGATAGGAATGCGAAGTGATGCCACTTTGATAAAGGGGGATTCCTTTTCGCTCCATTCCACGCCGGCATCCTCAACCGGCATCCGGTCAGGGTCTTTTTGGCGTTGAATCATGAAATCAAAGCTTGCCTCATGCTCTGCCAGGTGTTTTTCCATATTGTCAGTCAGGTAATGATCAGTAAGCTTTGACGGCAGAACGCTTTTTATGTTCGAAGTGGGGATAATGGAGTATTTTACAACGAGATCCGTCCCGTAAAGATAAGGCGTCGTACTCCAGTAGCGGATGTCCAGCGGAGAGGTTTGATTTTGACGCATTTTGCGTAGCTCATTGATTATATGGAAATTGCCGGTCACAACCAGGCGAGCGAAAAAGACAAGGGGCGACCATTCGATGCTGTAGTATACAGCGTCATGGAACAAATTGACCGTTCCTAGGGGCATGGTCGGATAGCTTACCAGTATAAAGTCCTGTGTTTCTTTCTCCTCGTTTTGCGTTTTATAACGTTCCCCCCGGACCCCCATGATTTTTATGCCAATACCTCGGAGGTCTTTGACTTTGTCCGACTGAATCTTACCACTTGCACTTGAAATTCGAACCCAGGCGGGATAGGTTTGGGGAAACGCAAATAGTCCCACTTTGAGTTCCGCCGGGATATCCGGTTCCACAATGAATTCTGCTTGCAGGCAACCCAGATTTTTCGGATGCGCATCCCGTTTGGTTTGGCCTTCGGGATAATCTTTGGACATCTTTTCCTGTAATATCGTTTTCATGTCTTTGATCTGGCGGTCTTCATCCGCAGGGATGTTTTCAAATGGGGTCACGCCCCCCAATTTTCCATCAGTAATCTGCATGTTGTACCTCTCATCGGATATATCGTTTTGTGAAACATCGTCCCCGGCTTCGAGCTTGCCCCGTTGTTTTCCTTCCGTGCCGGGATCGTTACGAAAACCGGCTTCTTTGACGCTGTTCGCATTGGCACACCCAAAAATCATCAGTGCTGCGATTAACATGGCTGTTAATAATATCATACTAGTATGTTTCATCATATAGTGACTCCTTTTAAAAGTATGAAAAGATTGCGATTCATTTGACGATCTTCAGAAATCTGGCGTTAATGGCAACGATCACCGTACTTAAAGACATAAGGACTGCCCCCATGGCCGGAGACAACAGGATGCCGTATGTATACAGGACACCTGCCGCAAGGGGTATGGCAAATATGTTGTATCCCGTGGCCCACGCAAGATTTTGCATGATTTTCCGATAGGTTGCTCGTGAAAGCCCTATAATGGCGACGGCATCTAAGGGGTTGCTGTGAACCAGGATAATATCCGCTGTCTGGACAGCCACATCCGTTCCAGCGCCGATGGCGATGCCCACATCGGCCTGAGCCAATGCAGGTGCGTCGTTTACTCCGTCTCCGGTCATGGCGACAACCAACCCGCGCGACTGGATTTCCTTGACCTTTTCGGCTTTGTCTCGGGGCAGAACCTCCGCAAAATACTCGTCCAGGCCGATTTCTTCCGAGACCCACTTGGCCACCAGATTGTTGTCTCCGGTGAGCATCATGCACTGGATGCCCATCTCGTTGAGTTTGGAGATGGCTTCCTTTGATTCCGCCCGGATGATATCCGCGAGCGCGATGGCGCCTTTGATATCTCCGTCGATCAAAACGAAAACCACCGTTTTCCCCTGCGTGTTGAACGTATCGATCCGCTCGTCTTCCATCGGAATATCATTTTCCTTGAGAAAACCTGGGCTCACGACCTTGACTTCTCTGCCGTCCACCTTACCTTGAGCGCCTTTTCCCGGTATGGACTTGAAATTCTCCACTCTCAGCGGTTTTTCAACCGAATCGGTGATTCCCTTTGCGATTGGATGCTCCGAATGCGTCTCGATTGCGGCGGCGTATTTGAGCAGTTCCTTTTCGTCCATCCCGTCGGCAAAGGAGACCGTATCGGTCACGCCGAATTCGCCCTTGGTCAGGGTGCCGGTTTTGTCAAAAATGATCGCCTGAATGTTGCGTCCTTTCTCAAAGGATGCCCGGTCCCGGATGAGAAGACCATTTTTAGCGGCAAGCGCGGTCGATACAGCCACCACAAGCGGTACGGCAAGCCCCAGGGCATGGGGGCAGGTGATCACCATCACGGTTACGGTGCGCTCGAGGGCAAAGGCGAAATCCTTTCCCAAAAGGGCCAGCCAGACGATCAGGGTGACCGCGCCCCCGGTCAGCGCAACGACCGTAAGCCACAACGCGGCCCGGTTCGCCAGGTCCTGGCTTCTGGACTTGCTCTGCTGGGCTCTCTCGACCAGATCGATCATCTGGGACAGAAAGGAATCCTTCCCGGTTTTCTGAACTTCGGTGGTGATGGAACCCTCGCCATTGATGGAGCCCCCGATGACCTTGGAGCCGGCCTGTTTTTCAACCGGTTTGGATTCCCCCGTCAGCATGGCTTCGTTTACCGAACTTTCGCCTTCCACCACCTCCCCGTCGACCGGAACTTTTTCTCCCGGCTTGATCAGCACGCGATCACCGGATTTAAGCTCTTCGATCGGCACATCCTCGGTGCTTCCGTCCTCCATGACCTTGTGGGCGTCGGAAGGCATGAGCTTTGCCAGTTCCTCCAGCGCGCGGGAAGCCCCCATAACAGACTTCATCTCGATCCAGTGTCCCAAAAGCATGATGTCGATCAGCGTGGCCAGTTCCCAGAAAAAAACTTTGCCGCTCAAGCCGAAGACCACCACGGAGCTGTACCCGTAGGCCGTGGTGATGGCGATGGCGATCAAGGTCATCATCCCGGGCTGTTTTTTTGCCAACTCGTCAAAGAGCCCTTTCAGAAAGGGCCAACCGCCGTAAAAGAACAGAAACGAGGAAAGCCCCCAGAGCACATAGATATCACCGGGAAAACCGAGTGCCTGTTTGAACCCCAGAAAAGCCTGGATCATCGGAGATAAGGCTAAAATAGGAACCGTCGCACCCAAAGAGATCCAGAAGCGTTTTCTGAAGTCGGCCACCATGTGAGCGTGGTGGTCGCCGCCCTTGTGACCTTTGTGAGACTTGTTTTTTTTGTGATCATCCTGCTTCATCCCGCCATGGCCCTCATGCATCTCAAGGCCTTCGTGTTGGGCCGAGCTGTCCTTGGATGAATCACCTCGCCTCTGTTTATGGGTATTTTCAGCCATGTCTCTTTCTCCTATAAGATATCGAGTCAGATATCGAGTTCTCCGATAATTTTTTTTAAAGTTTCCGCAGAAGACCGTATCAGCAAGGGAAAGCGTGGTACGGAGTATAGTCTTGCTGCTTGCGTTTAGCCTCTTTCTCACTAAGCCAGTGAGCCCAGGTTACCATCCCGATGCCCCCAAGGACCAACGCAAAACCTACGAGATGTATCCAGTAAAATTGATCGCCAAGCCAAAAGTATGATACAAGCAGACCACTGGCCGGCATGGCTCCCATGAATCCGGATGCAGTGCTGGCCTTAACCGCTTTTAGACCGAGGAACCAGAGCATCGTTCCAATTCCAAAGGGACCGATACCCCACCAAAAAAGTGCTATCCACTGTTGTGTCGTTGGCGTTGAAAAGTCAAAACTGACGGCCTGATAGATTCCCGGAACTGCAAATAACAGGACCGCAACCCAGCCCGCCAAAGGCACGAGGATGATCGGTCTGACATTATCCGACACTTTCTTTGCAAACAGCGAGTAGGCTGTGGCGCTGCAGACTGCGCCGAAAACCAGCAAGCTGCCCAAAATGAGTTCAAAGATCCCCGAGGCCTGTATTGATTTGCCCGATATGTTGATGACAAGAACCCCAGTCACTGAAAAAATGACTGCCAGGATTTTGCGCCAACCCAAGTTGTCACCGAGAAACAAGGCTGCACCTATTGCAACGGCTGCCGGACTCAAGCTCATGACCATTGCTCCCATTACCCCGCTTACCATCTTCATGCCGGTAAGCAAAAAAAGGCTGAAAGCGACCAGACCAACCGAGCCGATACCGATTATATACAGCCAACTTCGTTTATCGATCTGTCGCAGGTCTCCCCGATACAGCACCAAAATCGGTGTGGTTAGCACCGCTGCGGTCAGTAAACGCAAAAAAGGCGCAAGAAAAAGGGGGAAGCCGGAGGTAACTATTTTAGTCGTCGGTGTTCCAGTGCCGAAAAAAATCATTCCAAACAGCAGAGCGGCATATGCCAAGAGAGTTTTGCTCACAATCTCACCCTTTCTTCTAAACTTTTCCAGTTCCTGGTAATAAACATCCGTAAATGATGACTCATCCGGAACTCCTCACCGCCACATCATCCCATGCCCCATCATGCCTCCCATGTTCAATGCATGCTGAAACATGGTTACAATTTTTTCTTGGGCATAAAAGAAAAATCAAATTGTGAATATTCTAAACAGCAGAGATGCATATGCTAAGAGAGTTTTGCCCCAATACCCGTGAATGAATGGGGATTCAGTCATTTTTCCCCCGTAAAACAGCCTAAAAAACTGTTTTACGGGGGATTTGTTCACGGGTATTGGCCTAAAACCCCTGCACCGACAATTTCTTTATCTGATCCTCTGTTGTCAGGGTTGCGCTGCTATTTTTGACAGCTACCAAAAAAACATCAACACTCCTTTCCATATGCATTGCGGTCGATCGCGGACGATCAGAACGCAAAGCGAATCCCTGCCATGAAAAAAAGGTGTTCGGTATCGGCCCCGGCCGCTTCGGCGATATTGTCGGTTTCGCCGACCAGGGTCTGATACCGGACGCCGATGTACGGCGCGAATTCCCGTTTGATCTCATAGCGCAGCCGCAGATCAACGACGGCGTCGGTCACGCCGGCCCCGAGTGCCCGTTCGGGGATATCCTGGGCCGCGAAGGCCAGTCCCGCCCGGGGCTGAAGGACCAGCCGCTGGGTGATCCGAAGGTCGTACTCCGCCTCGAATTCGGCGGTCCCATCGCCATCCTCCGAGACGTAAAGCGAAGCGTCGATTTCGAACATATAAGGCGCCAGGCCCTGCAGCCCGATGACCCCGGACCAGCGGTCCTCGTAATCGTCGGGGGTCCACCCGTTGGCGTACTGGACGCCGATCTGCGCGTTCCAGAAGGGCGTAACCAGCCGGGAGTAGAGCAAATCGGTCTCCGTTTCGCCTTCGTCCTCCCCGTCGAACACCGCTTCCCCCTCATTTTTCCACCAGAACTTGTCGATGTCGTATCCGATCCAGCCCTGGGCCTCCCAGCCCAGATGATCGGCGGTCTCGTCGTCCGCGAACCGGTATTCGAGCTGTTCGACCATCGTAAAGACGTAGAGCCGATCGTCGGGCACCGGATCGGGGAAATGGTCCGGCGGAGGCCCAGCCGAATAGTCGAGCACGTCGTCCAGCGTCATGCCGTCGGGCAACGGCGGGGCGTCCATTTCTGGGGGCGGTTCGCCCTCGTGTCCCTGGGCCGATTCCTGGTGGGTGGAACGATCTGCCGTCGTCGGCGTATCCTGATCGTCTTGACAGAACGCCGGGCCGGCCAGCAAGGCCGCAACGGTGATCATCGTTGCGAAGAACATGAAAAAACGATTAAACGTCGGCATGGATCGAACCTCCTTCCAGCGAGCGGACCACCGCGACCGTGCGGAACATGCCCGCTTCCATGTGATAGAGCAGGTGACAGTGGAACGCCCACTGACCCGGCGCATCGACGGTGATGTCCACGGTCAGCAGTTCGGCCGGCTGAACGATGACGGTGTGCTTGCGGGGATTGTCGTCGAGGTTGCCGCCGGCGTACAGGTCCATCCACATGCCGTGCAGATGAATGGGATGGCTCATCATGGTGTCGTTGATCATGTTGATCCGCAGGCGTTCTCCGTACTGAAAGCGGATCAGGTCGGATTCCGACCACTTTTTGCCGTCGAACCCCCAGATGTATTTGTGCATGTTGCCGGTCAGGTGCAGATCGAACTGCCGGGTGGGCGGACGGCGGCCGTAGGGCCGCTCAAGAGCCCGTAGCCGGCTGTAGGTCAGCACCCGCCAGCCGTCGTCGCCGAGCCCGGCGCCCGGGTAATCCAGGCGGCGGTAGGCGGTCCGGGCCATGGTGATGCTGGTCGGTCCGTGTTCGTCCGGGCCGTGTGCGATGCGCTCGGGCAGGTTTTTCACCGGCAATTCGTCCCCCTTGCCGGCGTCAGGCGGCATCTGCCGATGCACGCCGCCGTGATTGCCGCGGTCCAAGCCTTCCATGTCGTCCTCGCCTTCCATACCTTCCATACCTTCCATGCCGCCCGTCTCGCCGTGCATCATCATCCCCATGTCCGCCATGGTGAGCATGGGGCGCCGCCGCTGTTCGGGCACAACGGCGGACATCCCCCGGCGCGGGGCCAGCGTGCCCCGGGCATAGCCGCTCCGGTCCATGGTTTCGGCGAAGAGGGTGTAGGCCCGGTCGTCCGGCAGGGTCACCACCACGTCGTAGGTTTCGGCCACGGCAATGCGGAACTCGTCGGTTTCCACCGGCTGAACATTCTGTCCGTCGGCCTGCACCACGGTCATGGGAAGGCCCGGAATCCGAACGTCGTAAAACGTCATGGTCGAGGCGTTGACGATTCGGAAGCGGACCCGCTGGCAGGGCTCTGCGATGAAGGTCGGGTTTTCATGGGCCGCCTTGCCGTTCATCAGAAAGGTGTAGGTCGCGCCCGTGATGTCGGCGATGTCGGTGGGGTCCATGCGCATCCGGTCCCATGCCAGTCGTTTGCCGATCACCTCGCCCACCGACATGCCGGTCGCCTTCATCTGATCGTCGATGTTGGCCAGCGTCGGGCGCTGGAAGTTGTAGTACCCTTCCATGGTTTTCAGCTTCCACAAGGCGCGGTGGGGATCTTCGAAAGTCCAGTCGGACAGGATGACCGAGTGTTCCACGTCGTATTGCACCGAATCGGTTTTGGCCGGTTCGACGATGAGCTGGCCGTAGTGGCCGAGCTGTTCCTGCAGGCCGGTGTGACTGTGATACCAGTAGGTCCCGTTTTGCCGGACCGGATATCTGTAGGTGAACGTCTCGCCGGGGGGAATGCCGGGAAAACTGATGCCCGGCACGCCGTCCATATTGAACGGCAGGAGAATGCCGTGCCAGTGGATGGAGGTCGATTCCGCCATGCGGTTGTGGACCCGGATCAGCGCCTCCCTGCCTTCGGTCATCCGGATGACCGGTCCCGGAATCGACCCGTTGATGGCGATGGCCCGGCCGGGCCTGCCGCCGACAAGGAGATCCTTGCGTTCGATGTAGAGGTCGATGCCGCCTTCGGCCGTGGCGTCCAGTTGGCCGAATTCGCCGGCTCGGGCGGCGTCAAGGTCCGCGGCCCACGCGTTGCTGTTAAACGCCATGCAGCCGGCCAGGGTCGCGGAACCGGCCGTCAGTAGAAAATTGCGCCGCGTCATGGTCGGGGACGGGGGTTGTGTGGGTGAATTCGCCATCTGAAGCTCCTTTACTCAATGATTAGGCAATTATGCGGAGATGTGACAAAACTTTGACACGGCTTGCCTAACGCTGTACACATAAAGATATTTTTAATGACTCATCCGGAACTCCTCACCGCCACATCATCCGATGCCCCATCATGCCTCTTTTTCAGCTCCGCCTCTATAAGCGGGCAATGGTGGCATGTTTTCGTTACTGCAATCTCAACATTCATTTGTTCTTCTCCTTAACAATCATACATTCTGGATAACCATTTTCAGCTTTTGGCCTATTGTCTCGGCTATTTCACGGAGTTCAGGATTATCTATCGCTTGCATCGATGCGAGCGGATCGATTGCCGCAATCTCTGTGTCGCCATCGGCCGTTTCCTGAACGATGACATTGCATGGCAACATTGTGCCGACTTTGTCCTCCGCCTGAAGCGCCTTGTAAGCAAAAGGAGGATTGCAGGCGCCCAGTATGCGGTAATTTCTGAAGTCAACGTCCAGTTTTTTCTTCAAGGTGCTTTTGACATCGATTTCCG
>JAABSP010000017.1 GCA_011390345.1 Desulfobacteraceae bacterium | reverse complement strand
AAAGCAAAATGTCTGGTTTCCACAGTTATACCCCCTTGTTGAAGATTAGATCCACTCTCGGCTCGTTGATCAGATTACCGCCAAGACTATGTGAATAATGATTCCAAAAAATTAGGACGCTTAGAGCATAGAGCAATCCAAACCGGGCTGACATAGATGATCACAGTACTTTTATAGCATAGCTTGTGAATTAAACATGGCCTATAGGGCGGATCATGTATTTCCCAAATAAATGTTGTGTATTTCTGGTTACTCGTTGTTTTTTGAGAGGGTAAACTGATTTTCAGGCTGACTGCAGAAATTGCTTGGAATGGCTAATATGAGAGATATTTACTAATGATCAGGATTCTCAGGCAAAGGGTCGATGAGTCGATGAACCGACTTTACCCTTTATAATATGAAAATTTGCTATATAAATGCCTGATATCGAATCCTATTTTCTGAAACTTATGCAGCAAATCGGAAAGAAGAAAGAAGTCCCCCATTCCCCTATGTCGGCGGGACAATCAAAATCGGAATCCGGCACTGCCGCATCACGCTTTGGGAAGTCCCACCCGTCAATATTTCCCGGATCAGGCCGTATCCTCTGCGACTAACACCTCTGCGATGAAGTAAAGCACAGATTGAAGCATAAAAGCGGATACCTATAAATTTTCGATGCGCTTCATGCGGATCTATTGGCTTCCATAACTGTGCAGCCCCGGCAGCAGATTTACGCCGAAGTAGGTGAACAGCACCGCGCCGAATCCGACTATGGCAAACAGCGCTACCCGTCTTCCCCGCCATCCGCGCATAAGACGTACATGGAGCAAAGTGGCGTAGATAAACCAGGTGATGAGAGACCAGGTTTCTTTGGGGTCCCATCCCCAGTATCGTCCCCATGCGGAATTGGCCCACACCGCTCCGGTGATAATGCCCGCGGTCAGAAACAGAAACCCCAGCATTACCATCTGATGCGTCAGTTCATCCAGAATGCGGGCTTCCGGAATTTTTGACCAAAGCGATCCGTCCGCGCCTGTTTTACTATTTTTAATGAGAAACATCAGGCTGAGTCCGAAAGCCACGGCAAAGGCCGCATAACCGATAAAGCAGGTGATGACGTGCGCGATGAGCCAGTTGCTCTTCAGCGCGGGCAGAAGCGGCTGAATACGGTCGCTGATATTCGGGGAAAGAGACGCATACGCCATTGCCAGGAAGGCCAGAGGCATGGCAAAGGCTCCGATGGCGCGGTGTCCGTACTTCTTCTCCACCGCCAGATACAGCACAGCGATCGACAGGGCAAAGAAGACCAAAGATTCATACAGATTGGACAGGGGCGCATGGCCGATTCCCATCTGATACGATTCGGCCCAGCGAAGCCCGAGCCCCGCCAGATTCCCGAAAACGCCCGCGAGCGCCGCGCCAAAGGCAAACCGCCCCAGGATATCTTTATGAAAAATCCAGCTCGAAATATACAGAAAAGCCGACAGCCCATAGACAAAGGTGGTGATGGAAAGAATCAGAGAACTGTTCATTTTAACCTCATTTCTGCCCGCCCAATCCGGCGGCTATCTTCTGAATCCGGTGTTCGAATCCGACCGGGTTCCGGTTGCTCGTTCCATAGACTTTTACCGCGCTGCCCCCGGGGCTTTGCATGACTTCCACAGCGATTTTCCAATGCGCCATGAAAAAACTGACGCAGCAGCCGAGAATCAGAAGAATGAACCCCGCATACACCAGGGGAACTCCCGGATCTCGGGTGACCTGAAGGCCGGTATAATACGCATGCTCATGCTCCTCCACGGCCACGATCCACTCCCCTTTCCGCATTCTGTCATAGGTCGGAAATCGCATGGGCAGAATCACCTCTACGGGATCGCCGCCAGGACTTTCCAGCACACCTATAGCGGTTTCACCCACATCCGAGCCCCGGAGCCGGTAACTGCTTTGTACTTCCCTGAGATAAAACCGCAAATCGGTGCCGGCAATATCGGTTTGCCCACCGATTGAGACCTTTTGCCGAACCGCGTCTCCGGAATCCCGGCGCGTGAAACTCAGAACCAGGTCTTTCGGCGGCAGGCTTCCGTAGCTGGATTGAAAGAAATTTATCCCCTTGTAACGAAGAGGGTCGTTGACGATAATATCTTTTTGGACAACAATCTGTCCGTTTTCGGTGATTTGCAGCCGGGAGCGGTATTCCTTGGGCGCCCCCGAATCATAGAAACTTACGTCAAAATCCTCGCAGCGGACTTCAAATCCCAGGGGAATGACGCCATTGCTGTTCCGCAGCCGGATACGGTCGATGCTATCGCCCTCGGCAATATTGACATACCCGTCAAAACCGGACAGGGAGCCGATCAACGCTCCGGCCAGAAGAATCACGACGCTCAGATGAACCACTGTAACGCCGAGCCTTGTCCAGCGGCCTTTTTCCGCCACAATGCGAAACCCGTTCTCATTGGTTTCGACCCAATGGCGGCGAAACTGTCTGCGGATACTGGTTTCATACATGGCTCTGAGTTCTTCCGGGTTCCGGGAGTCGCTGAACTCCTGCGCATTGCGCCCGGGCCGCACGGACGGGGCCTCCTTTTTGCCGGGAAATACCATTTTCCAGACGCCAGGAAATCGTTTGAGGGTGCAGACCACGATATTGGCGGTCAGCAGCACGATAAGAGTGCGGAACCACCAGGAACGGTACATATCCGTCAAATCGAAAGCATATAGAAGGCGGTACGCGGTTTCACCGTACTGCCGGACATAATCCCCGGGACTGCCTCCCTGGGGAATCAGGGTTCCGATGATCGAAGTGGCGGCCAGCAGCAACAGAAGCGCTATTGTCAGCCGGATAGATGCCAGAAACTTCCACAGGGGAAATTCACTGAGATTCTTCTTTGTCATTTCCCCTCTCCCTGCTCTGTTTCTTCATGCCCTTCCTTGTAATGCCGCACCAGTTCATCCACGGTCTGCCCGTCTCCGAAGGTTGCAAGGGGATTGACTTCCAGCAGCTCCTCCCATGCCTGAACCGCGCCCTCTTCATCCTTGAGATCGTGGAGCAGAACAATGCCCTTGTTCATTCTGGAAACTTCGTGCTTAGGATCGACATCCATGGCTTTGCTGAACATCTTCACGGCCTTGCCCGGCTGATTGTTCCGGCGGTACATGACACCGAGATCCGTCAAAATATTGGGATTGTCCGGTCTGATGGACAGCGATTTTTCATATGCGTCGATAGCCTTCTGATACTGCTCGCTGTCAAAATAGGCATTGCCCAGCCGGGTCCATGCGTCCGCATTTTCCGGATTTTTGATGGTTTCGTCTTCCAATGCCTGAAACATCCGGGGGGGAGCCTGTTTCTGCGCCGCGTTCTGTGCAGCCGGACTCTGACCCGAGATCGGGCGGGTTTTCATCACGCCGAAGACGGTTCCGCCGATAAAACCGACTACCAGCATTGCAAGGGAGATCAGTATGGCTGTCTGCCGGTTGATGAC
>JAABSP010000067.1 GCA_011390345.1 Desulfobacteraceae bacterium | reverse complement strand
GTCGTTTCGGTCGGCCTTTTCCGGCGGAATCACATTTCCGAGGGGTTTTGCCGACCTTTTGAAGAGGAACCAGAGGCTCGTCAGGAAAAACGCGATTCCCAGCACCAGGTCGAAGGTCTGCGGGGGGAAAGATTTGAGCATCAGTGCGCCGATGATTGATCCCGCGATCATGGAAAGGGAGATGGGCCCCCAGTAGCGGAGGTCGATGGGAACCGGATCGATCCGGCACATGGCCAGGCCCCCGAAGATGTTGACGAAAGAGGCCAGCACAATGGCCCATTTGGCTGGGATGAGAAAAGAGGAGAGGGAGATGATCACGGTACTCGTTCCCGTCCCCATGGTTCCCTTTAAAAAGAAGGCCAGAAGGCCGATCAGCGGGATGAGAAGATGTTCGATTTCTCGTTCTCCTTTTTGAAATATGTTGATAAATTTTTTATGAAGGATTTGAAGTTGCCCCGAAAGCGGCTTCAGGGAAAGGTTATATGACAGAAGATTTAAAAGAGAGGTTTTCCGTTGCGATCACAGATACGGGCGTCGAGATTACGGAAGAGGATGCGGCCGATGGTGCAGATGGTGCCGGGGCGCGTCGGACCATCGGCTTCGGGCCGGCCGAGGCCCTGATGCTCCTCGATATTCTCGAGGCCGAAAAGGAGCGGCTCGAAGAGATGGCACAGGCCGCTTCCCCTTTGCGGATGCGGTTCGATTTCCGCGCCGATTCCGATTCCCCATCGGATTCCTCATAACTCCCCGGCAAAACGGCTCAGGCGGTTGGGGCCGGCGGATACGGCGGATCGTTCGGCCATAGCAACCCGATCATATCCCGGGGCATCGGCGCGTCCAGGCAGAGGGGCTTTCCGGTTTCCGGGTGGGGAAGCTGCAGCCTTGCCGCATGCAGGGCCTGGCGGGGGAGGCGGAGCCTTTCCATATCGGCTGCTGTCAGCCTGTCCGAAATGAACTTCAAAAACAGGGATTCATCGGGACCGTAGAGCTTGTCACCGACCAAAGGAAACCCACTGCCGGAGAGGGTGGCCCGGATCTGATGGGTTCTGCCGGTCTCGGGAAATGCAGCCACAAGGCTCAAATGGCCGAACTGTCCCATTTTCCGAAACCGGGTGGAGCAGGTTTTCAGAGCGGTTTCCGATGCTGCAGAAATCTCTTCGCCATCGGGATAAAAGCGGAACCGCTTTTTGACCCGGCTCCCCGGGTCGGGGCCGATCCCTCCCGAAGCGATCAGGGTCTTTCCGGGAAAAGCGCCCTCGACTATGCAGAGATAGCTTTTTCGGACCCTTCCTTTCAGAAGTGCAATCTGAAATCCCTTTGCGGCCCGCGGATTTCTGGCGATGAGAACCAGGCCGGATGTCTCCCGGTCGATCCGATGGACAAAGGAGAGATCCTCTTTGTATCGGCCGGATCTCAAAAGGCTCCAGAGGCTGTTTTCGAAATAGCGGCCGGCCGGATGGCACGGGAGGTTTGGGGGTTTGTTTACGGCCAGCAGATATTCATCTTCATAGAGAATTGCATAGTTTCGATCGACCGGCGGCTCCGGCTGCGGTTCCGGATGGTAGGAGAGGCGGTCTCCCGGGGTGAGACGGGTTTCGGCATCTGCCGGTTTCGGGCCGATCATCAACCGGTTTTCCGAAATCGCCTGCTTCCACTGGGTACTACTCTGGTAGGTGAAGCGCCGGGACAGAAAATCGAGCAGAAATTCCCCCGCATCCGTATCCCGGATGACAATTCCGATCTTTCGGGTCATTCCGTCTCCTGCCGGGATTCGACAGATTCGGCAGTTTCGACAAAGGGGATCGGCTTTCCGGTGCGGTAGGCCAGGGCCTGGCAGAACGCGATGGTCTGGCCCGTGTCGGCATCTGTCACCTCGATGTCGTAGGATGCGGTCTTCCGGGTGAGGCTCCGCTCTATGGCCCGGGCTCTCAGCCTCGCGCCGGGTTCGGGGCTCGCGGAATAGGTGACGTTGACGTTCAAGGCCACCGCGATGGTTCCGTGGGTCTGGCAGGCGGTCTCGAAAGCCTCGTCGATGAGCGCGAAGATCGCGCCGCCATGAGCCCGGCCATAGATATTATTCATGGTCAGAGGCCGGTGGATCATCTCGACTGTGGAAGATCCAAGGGAGAGTTCCTTCAGCTCCATTCCCAGTTGAACCGCAAAGGGCTCTTCCCCTGCGGCCGCGTAGATCGCCTCTTTTACCTTTTCATCCATCCGGATTCCTCCTGTTGTCAAAAAAATGAAGAAAAGCGCTTCCTTTTTTGCGGATGGATTTATACCAGACAATCATCAAAACCGAAAGCCAAAGGTTTAAAGATTTTCAAAATGCATCCATCTCTGAAAAGATTTATCGAACCCTATCGGAAGATTCTGGGGGTCAGCCTGCCCCTGGTGATCAGCAGCTCCACCATAATGGTCATCGAGTTCACGGACCGGGTCTTTCTGGCCAATTATTCTATGGACGCGATCGCGGCATCCCTTCCGGCCGGTATGGCCGCTTTCTTCTTCATCTCCCTTTTCATGGGGGTGGTCGGATATGTCAATGTCTTCATTGCGCAATACACAGGCGCAGGCCGAACAGATCGGATCGGGACTGCGCTATGGCAGGGTATATGGTTTTCAGCAGCGGCATGGGCCCTCCTTTTTGCCCTCTCTTTCATTGCAGAACCGCTCTTCCGTCTGGGAGGGCATCCGGCAGAGGTACAGGCTCTCGAGGTCATCTATTTTAAAACGCTGATGATGGGCTCCGGCATCCATATTCTCGGGATCGGGCTCTCCTGTTTCTATATGGGCAGGGGGCTGACCCGGATGGTGATGGCCGTCAACCTTATCGGCATGATTGTCCACATCCCGCTGGATTATGCGATGATCAACGGTGTATGGGGATTTCCGGAGCTGGGGATGCTGGGCGCGGGGCTGGCCTCAGTCATTGCATGGATTGCCATGACACTGGTCTATATCCTTTCCATCTTCAACCGGAGAAATGAGGAGCATTTCAAAGTGAGAAGCGGTTTTGCCTTTCAAAGGAGAGAATTTTTAAATCTGCTCCGGTACGGGATTCCGGGATCGATGCAGCTCAGCCTCGATATCTTCTCCTTTGTCTTTTTCATTTTTATGATGGGACGGATTGGAAAGATCGAGCTTGCGGCCTCCAACATCGTCTTTTCTCTCAACTCTCTGGCCTTCATGCCGATGGTCGGTTTCTCCCTGGGAACGAGCACACTGGTGGGGCAGGCACTGGGAAGGGAGCGGCCCGACCGGGCATGGGCCACCACCGTCAGAACGATTCATGTGGGGGTGGCCTACACGGTTCTGATGGCTGTTCTCTTTCTCTTCTTTCCGGAGCCGGTGCTGAGCCTCTTTGCAACGGAAAATACCGGCGAGGTTGCCTTTTCAAAAATTCTGGATACCGGGGTGGTGCTGCTCCGGTTCGTCACGGTCTATATCTTCTTCGATGCCCAGTACATGATCCTCATCGGCGCGCTCAAGGGCGCGGGGGATACGAAGTTCATCATGGTAAGCGCGGGCGCGGCTTCTCTGCTGTTCATCATTCTGCCGCTGATCATCGGGGTGGAGATATTCGGCGCGGGAATGGGCTTTGCCTGGAGCTGCCTTGCGATCTTTGTCTTTTTTCTCTTTCTGACCGCGTTATGGCGGTTTCGGCAGGGAGGATGGATGGATCGGCGGGTGATTCGGGAGTAGGGATCGGGTTATAAAAAAAGCCCCCGGCAGGGAGGGATTGCCGGGGGCAGGGTCGGAAGGGTCAGGGTCAGGGGAGGTTACCCTTCATCCCCTTCCGAAGCTTCATTTTCATCGTCATCCTCTTCATTATCGGACTCGTCTTCGTCATCGTCATCCGATGCATCTTCATCAGAGTCCTCATCTTCGTCATCTGCTTCACCTTCGTCGACATCTGATTCCCCGGCATCTCCTTCTTCAGCATCTTCGCAGGAGCCCATGCTGTCGCCGTGGGCAATATGCGCATCCACTGCAGACGCAGCGACGGTTATCGTACGGCCGTTATGACATACCGAAACCATTTCCCCGGCATCTCCATCTTCGGCATCTCCATCGCCTTCATCGACGACCGGATCATCGGCATCATTATCGTCGGCATCCGGAACATCGCCTTCATCTGCATCGCCTTCATCTGCATCGCCTTCATCTGCATCGCCTTCATCTGCATCGCCTTCATCTGCATCGCCTTCATCTGCATCGCCTTCATCTGCATCGCCTTCATCTGCATCGCCTTCATCTGCATCGCCTTCATCTGCATCGCCTTCATCTGCATCGCCTTCATCTGCATCGCCTTCATCTACATCGCCTTCATCCACGCCGTCACCATCGGTTCCATCGGTATCTTCACACGCGCCGAGGGTGTCGCCATGTGCCAGATGGGCTTCCAGTGCCGGAGCCGCAACGGTCAGGGTCATTCCGTTATGACAGACCAAGACTCTCGCGCCCGGTTCGGCCGCGTCGCCCTCATCCACCTCTTCTGCAGGCTCATCAGTGGATTCGACGGTGCAGGTCGGAATCGCGATCTCGGCAAGTGTGACATCTGTTCCGCCCTTTGCGGCAACATAGCCCATGCCCGTTTCCACTTCACCCATAACGGTGACGGTAAAAAGCTCGCTGGTGAAATCGTCGGTCACTTCCCATTTGATGCCGGCCAGACCCGCATTCGGGTCCTCTGCCACCAGCTCATAACCGAAAGTGGCCTCGACCATGACGATACATTCGGGAAGCTCCAGCACCCAGTTGCTCAGATCCTTCGCGCCCTCCTGCTCGGTGACCCGATAGGAGAAGGTTGTGTTTTCGTTGATCGATACAGCACCGACAAAGTCGATCTGGTAGCCGTTTTCAAGGGTGATGCTCTCGATGGGCGGCTCATCTTCCTCGCCTTCCTCATCTTCACCCTCGCCGTCATCGCCGCCTTCGGCTTCCGGTTCATAGACCTCGCAGATGGGGCCGGTGATATCCGCAAAAGAGGCGTCGTTTGTGCTCTTCATCCCGACCGTCACCGTGCCTGTCTTCCACAGTCCGTTCAGAAGAACCGTAAATTCTGCATTGGTAAAAGTATCATCGAGATCCCATTTGATTCCGGTCAACTGGGTCGTCGGATCGAGCCCAACCAGCTCATAGACCTCTGTTGCGCTGCGTACTTCCACGCAGTCGGGAAGAGAGAGTACCCAGTGGCTCAGATCCTGGGAACCTTCCAGCTCCTGAACCGAATAGGTGAGTTCGGTGGTATCAAGCTCGTATACGACGCTTACCAGATCGACCTGATAACCGTTCTCCAAGGTTACGGTGTCGGTAATCGGTGCTTCGGTATCGCCTTCATCAGTACCCTCATCAGCATCCCCGTCATCTACAACGTCATCATCGGCGTCATCATCACCGTCATCGGCATCATCATCCGCGTCTTCATCACCGTCCATGTCACCGTCATCGGCATCATCATCCGCGTCTTCATCACCGTCCATGTCACCGTCATCGGCATCATCATCCGCGTCTTCATCACCGTCCATGTCACCGTCATCCGCGTCATCTTCTTCGATGGAGCGGAGGGTCTTTTTGAGATGGTACTGGGCCACGACAGGAAAGACCAGATTCCGCTGCCCCTTGTCTCTGGCTGCGGTCATCACGGCCACTGTCTGCTGAACTGCCGGCTCATCATGAAAGATATCGGGATCGACATTGAATTCCACACTCACGCCCTTGCCGAACTCGATCATGGTATCGTTCAACTGAATCCCGTTTTCCGGCTCGTCATCGCTGTCAAGAGTCTGCAGAAACCGGGCGATATTGGTCACGGCCGGGTGGGATTCATCGACCGCGCCATCCACCAGATCCACCGGAGTGAGGACCGGCTTTCCAAGGCTATCCCCTAAAATGATGTCTCCGATATGGAAGAGGACGCTCTCCCCCTCCTGGTATAGAAACTCTCCATTTGGGCCGGTCTGGCCGGTCAGGGATTCGGTGCGGAACTGCACACCGGATACCTCGCTGTCCAGAAAAACCCCCTCTTTGAAGCTGTAGCCATTATCAACATCAGAGCCGCCTCCATCTGCAATAAAATCATCGGAGCCGCCGTCAGAGCCGCCGCATCCGACCATCGGCAGCGCGATCAGGGCCAAAGCCAGCGCGAAAAAGAAAAGTTTGAATGTTACAGCACGGGTCTTTCTCATCATCTCCTCCTTTAATTCTACAGTAACGGACGGTAACATCATCTCATGCCCATTATAATGTGATAGCACAAAAAATCCTCTAAAGCGATTTAGCAAGAACCATACCATTTTTTACCCTCCCTCCATTTTAAAAGAACAACATCGTTGATATCATTAAATATATTTAAAATACTCTGAATTATAAAGGCAAGGGAGAGGGGGTAGGATCTGATCGGTTTTCTATTAAAAATTTTTAGATACTTTAAAAATTCCCATAGAGTCGGCCAGGGCATCTGTTCTTTCTTCATTTTCCCGGATCACCCGATTCATCTCCTCCATGGCCTCCCGAATGCGGCCGATCCGTTCGTTCTGCTCATTGGAGGCTTCGAGAATGCCGCTCACCAGTTCGGCCATCCGGGCCGCATTGGTTGAAATTTCTTTAAATCCCTGGTTGTTCTGCAGAACCAGTTGAGAGCCCTCTTTGATCTTTCCTACGGTCCCTTGGATCAGTTCTGATGTATCCTTCGCGGCCTGACCGGTTCGCAGGGACAGGTTCCTCACCTCATCGGCCACAACCGCGAATCCGGCCCCGGCCCCTCCGGCCCTTGCCGCTTCCACTGCAGCATTCAGGGCCAGCAGATTGGTCTGAAAAGCGATCTCATCAATGGTCTTGATGATCTGGAAGGTCTCTTCGCTCCCCTTGGAGATCTCCTCCATATAATTGGTGAGGTGATTCATGGAGCCGTCGGCTTGCTGAACCACCTGATGGGTCTTTTTGACGATGGTGTCGGCCTCGTCTGCGGTCTTTGCATTCTGCTTCGTGAGTTGGGCCATCTCCTCCAGAAGCCCGGCCGTTCGATCCAGGGCTGCGGTCTGGTCCGATGCGGTCTCGGCAAGAACATGGGAGGTCTCGATGTTTTTGGCGATGATGCCGCTTAAATTTTCCACCATCCTATCCATGGAACGGCTCAACAGGCCGATCTCGTCTCTGCGCTGCAGGCCCGTGGTGCGGGTAAAATCTCCGCGGGAGAAATCTCTTGCGGATCGGGCCAGGGTAATCAGAGGGTCCGAAAACCGCGTGGAAAATATCAGTGCGGCGATAAAGGCAAACAGGATAAAGCCGGCCGATGTCCAGATCGCCTTTCGGATCAACTGGTTTGTCTCCTCCCGGATCTCCTCCTGGGAACGGAGAATCTCATTTTCAAGCCGTTCCAGGCCAAAGACTACCCGGAGTACGCCCCAGGGCTGGGTGCTGACCTGGAGGGGATGGACGATCTCAATCTCTCCGCCGTTTTTTTCATGTTCCGAGACAAAGAGTTCCGATGCTGCGGTCGCGGCCTCTGCTCTGGCATCCTTGAGCACCGTCTGCGCGGCATTCGGTTGGGCCGTATGGAGAAAGACCTTTCCCGATGCATCCATCAGAATCGCATACCGGATCTCTTCATCGGCCGATACCCGGCTGGTGATATTGTCCATCAGATTGGAGAAGTTGAAGGCCGCGAGATCCTCCTCTGCCCCGTCCGAAAGGGTCTTGACGATGTTTTTCCCCCCCTCCACCAGATTGATCTTCATCAGTTCGATGCGGGTCTTCAACCCCTTTTCCATCAACTGCTTCTGGGATCGGAGATAGAAGCCCGTCATCAGGACGATGAGGAGGATGCCCAGCAGCGTGATCATAAAGGTCAGCTTCCATCGGATGCTTTGGATGGAGGGCTCTTTTTCGATTTCAGCGCGGATCGGTTCCGATGGGCTATGGACCCACGGAGGCTCTTTTTCCGGCATCTTTCCACGGACAGCGGGGGGGGAGGTCTTGATCAATTCTCTACTGGATGATATCATTGATGGCATTCAGGGCATCCTTGTTGTAGGGGATGTTGTAAGCTTTGACCTTCTTCAGGTTCAGGGTGATATGAGAGCCGGCCGGATACTGCACCCGCTCCTGAGGCCTGCCCCCGGCAAGAAGTTCCGAAGCGATGGCCGCTGCCTGACGCCCAATGGTGGGCAGGTCCGCAGAGACGATCAGGGAGGCGCCGATCTCTGCAAAAATATCATGATAGGAGAAGACCGGGATCTTTTTCTCGTCGCATTTTTCAATGATTCCATAGAGGGATTTTTTATCCGGAATCACCAGAGGATCGGCAATGAGCCAGAAGGCATCGATTTTCGGAAGAAGGGCAGAGAGTTTTTTGCGGCTCTGCTCTTTTCCCGAGACCTCCTCCCCTATGATCTGGATGCCCAGCTCTGCGGCCTCCTTGAATGCACTCTCATAGAGTTCCCGGGTGTAATAGGGGCTGTAGAGCATTCCGATGGCGCGGATTTCCGGGAAGATATACCTATACATCATGATCGGCATCCGGGTGGGCAGCTCGTTGGAGACCCCATAGGTGGTCTCCGAAAGGGGGAGGCGGAGCCAGTTGATGATGGAGGTGAAGACGATTGGCCTGGAATCAAAGGATTTTGCGGCCAGGGTGTATGCCTTTGTACCAATACAGTAAATCATATCGGGGCCATAAGCCTGCAGCATCTTCTCTTCCATTTCACCGATCCCCAAATCGACCTCCATGATGGGATGAGCCATGGATTCCCTGAAAGCCCTTTGAACCCGGCTATACTTTTCCACTTCTGCATTGGAATTGATCAGCAGGACATTGGCACTCTCCCCGCCAAAAACCGCGGCCGGCAAGGCCAAAATGAAAAACTGGATCAAAAAGATGAAAAACATCCATAATATTTGGAAACGGGCGATTCCGGTTCTCATCGCACTCCCTCCGCTTTCAGATTTTTGGAATCCGAGACGGTTTTCCAGTCGTCGAGGTCAAGCATTTTGATCACATTCATCCCATCTGCGTCCGAAGGCATCTTCTGAAGAACCTCTGCCACCTGAAGCGCGGTGGAGAATTGTTCAGGCGCGGCCACGATCATCAGCGGGGAGGGCTGCCCCTCCGCCATGATCTCCATCTGTTTGTAGAGCATCGGGTCCATGAGCTTTAACGCATCCAGGGCATTTTCCGTAATCAGTGCGGCCCTGGAGACCTGAAATCCCACCGACATCAGCGCATCGACATCCTTGGGCACGGTGAGAATCCGAACACCATCGGCCAGCCCCTTTCCCGGAAACATCTCTTTGATCACGCTGCGGGTATGCTCCACATTGCTGGCAGAGGAGATCGATCCGCTGCGGATCGCCTCGATATCGGCATTCTCCTGGGCCGCCACCAGCACCCGTTTCTGATAGGTTCTGCCATCCCGGACCCCCACCAGCATCGGCGTCAGCTTTTTGTCCTGATGGATATTGCGGAAATGCCAGCTCGACAGGATCACCAGACACTCCTTTTTTCCCCGGATCTGCTCTTCAAATGCCTGGCGTTCGCTGAAGGGTTGAAACGAATAGGGACCATAGCGGGAGAGAAACCGGTCAAACTCCATTTTCAGGGATTTATAGTTGTTGATGTTCGTCTCTGAGCTGTAGAAATAGAGAGTGATGGACTCCCCATAGACCGGTGTCATCCACCATAGAAGAAACAGGATGATCCAAAAGACTTTTTTCATCATAATGCCTTCCTGTTGCAGAAGGTTTTCGATTCCGGATGATCCTCCATCGCGGCGGCTCTCGTCAGAATCGATTTCAAACCGATGGAATTCAAAATGAATACCGCAGCCCCGCATAAATTTTCCGCAGGGGCTGGGGCGCTCTGGGAACCACCACCGGAGAACCGTCAAAGGGTACACTGCCATAATGTTCATTATCAAAGAGATTGTCGATGGTCAATGTCGCAGAGAGATCTTCGGTGATCTTGTAGATCAGATTGATATACGCGATGATGTCCCCGTCGAATCCATAGGACTCGTCTCCGCCGCTTTCGGCATCGCCGTATTTGTAGTTGTTCCGGTCAGTGCTCACCTCCGAGTAGTAGCGCAGGGTCAGCCCGCCGGTCCATTTCCGGCCGATATAACTCGTGTTCAAGGTGATCTTATGCTCTGAAATGCCGGCGATGTCGAAATCCTCATCCTCACCGGTCACATAGGCGTAGGAGAGGCTCGTTGCAAAGGGATCGAGCCGGTGGCGCAGGGTGATCTCCCCGCCCATGCTCTCGATCTCCCCCCGATTGCCGTTGTACTCCACATAGCCGGGGTCTTCGGGATAACTCTCCCGATAGGGGTTGTAATAGGGGTAGCCGTCGGCCTGCGGCGGTGCTTCCATAGGCCGGATGATGTTCTCCATCTCGTTGTAGAAAAGAGCCGTGTGAAGGGAGAAATTTTCTGCAAACCCCCAGGTCACGTCGAGCGCGTAATTGGTCAGTTCCTCGGGCTCGATATCCTCGTTGGGGATATGCATCAGAAAAGGATTGGCAAAATTCTCGTACCGGTAGAAGTTGGCTGGCTGGATATAGGCCGTGCCATAGAGGATCTTGACCGTCAGTTCATCCACGGGATCGAGGATCAGTCCTGCCCTGGGATTGAAGGTCTCCTCATAGATGCTGTTGTAGTCGTACCGGAGGCCCGCGTCGAATTTGATCATGGGAGAAAACCGGTATTCGGCCTGGAGGAATGCGCTGTAGTTCTCCGACTCCCGTTCCCCGAAGAAGGGCTCCTGATATCCGAGGATGCCGAAGCTGTATCCGTTGGGGTCCGTGAAGTCGGTATAGTCCACCAGACGGCTGCCGTCCGCGTCAAAGGACTCTGCGAGGTTGCGGGTCTTGGGAAAGGACTTGACCTCGGAATAGGAGAGCCCGCCGATGAGAGAGAGTTTGTCGCTGATCTCCCAGTCGGCCTGGAGCCGGGCCTTCCAGTAGGAGGAGGATGCGAATTTATAGCCGGGATAACCATCTACGAGGTTTCCGGCTTCGTCTTTGACCACGATATAGTAGTTGGTGGAGGGGTTGAGTTCGTAGTCTCCGAGGATTACGGAGGTCTTGATGTTCAGCTCCTCGCTCTCATAGGTCTTGTGATCCACATAGAGGTGACGGATCTCCTGGCCCCATAGAAAATCATCCACATACGCATACCGTTCCGGCAGGGAGACCCACGCTGTCGATTCCAGCTCCCGCTGCCAGTCGAATCCGGCCGTAAATCTTTTGTATTTCACCTTGCCGAAGAGGTTCCAATTCCTGATGGGATACTCGTTGGCCATCTCCCCGAGTTCCCCCTGGTACTGATTCACCGCATCATATTCTTTGTAATCCTCGTGCAGATCCTCGTCCTCCCCCCGATAGATCCGGCCCGACAGGATCACATCGATATCGTCGTCAATGCGCTTTCCAAAGGTAAGGTCCGCGGTGTAGGCCCCGGTGGAGATGTATCCGGCGCTCACATCAGCCCCGTCCACATCCCCGCCCGCCTTTGTGATGAGGTTGATCACGCCGGCGTAGGCGTCCGCGCCATAGAGACTCGATGCGGGTCCATAGATGATCTCGATCCGCTCGTAGATGTGCAGGGGCATGTTGTGGGAGTAGAGAAAGGGCTCCCCCGATTCGGGGCTGTACCGGTGGCCGTCCTGGAGGATGAGGATCTTCTGATTCCCCTTTACCCCCCGCATCACAACCTGGGTCTTCAGTTCCCCCTGGACATTGTAGGAGAGATCGATGCCGGGCAGGGCCCGGAAGATATCCTTGAGATCCCGCCAGCCATAGGCCCGGATCTCCTCTGCGGTGATGGAGATGATGGTGGCCGGGGCCTCGGAGATCCGCTGCACCTTCTTGGAGGCCGTCACCACCTCCACGTCAAAGGCCTCCTCCTTCAGCCACTTGAACTCCTCCTCGAGGAGCGCATCCGTCTCCTCGGAGATCGGCTCCAGAGCGCCGGCCCCAACTGGAAAAAGGAAAAGTCCCATCAACAGCAGAATGTTCAAACAGATTTGGCAGTTGCACTTTTTCATCGGGATACCTTTTCTGATCGGTTTTTCCATTTCAATCCGGTTTTTGGGTTCTGTTTGCGCGGTTTCCTGCAGTTTGAAAATCGACTTAAAGAAACTTTGCTTGAAAAAGCAGGGTTCCCGGTGCAGGGAAAAGCGGCGGGGAAGGGCCCTCCGATGGCGTCTGTGTAGTACATTTCTGTCAAAAAATCAACAGGCTTTTCCAGGCAGCCGGCAGACTCTGCCCGCCAAAGTACCGGATGACACGCCGCATAAAAAGAAAACGCTCGAAAAAAAGAAGAATACCCGGACGCACAACCTGTTGGCCTCTTTCCGGATCTATGGTAAGATCTCTTCCGCATCGGCCCATGAATTGATGAAGCGGGCCGATGCGGCCCTCTACAAAGCCAAGGAGAATGGGAGAAACCGTGTGGAACAGGGATAGGAGGGGCCCGTGAAATCGATCAAAGCCCGGATCGCCTGGATTCTTTTTGCCGCTTTTCTCTTTTTTGTGGCATTGGATACCGCAGTGGAGAAGTATGTCATCTTTCCGGGCTTTCTGGCCCTGGAGGCCGAAGATGCCCAACGGGATATGGAGCGGTGCGTCCAGGCCATCGAAAGCGAAATCGATCATCTGGACAATCTCTGCCATGACTGGGCCGCGTGGAACGAGACCTACGAGTTTGTGGAGACGCCCTATGCATCCTATATCGAGGGAAATCTGATCCCGGCCACCTTCGAGGACAACCGGCTCGACATGATCTACCTCTGCAACCGGGAGGGCCGGGTGGTCTGGGGCCGGTTCTACGATTTTGACATCGAAACCTTTACGGGGCTCGCGGGGTTTCCCCATGAACAGTTCCCGAAAGATCACCCGCTGATCGCGTATGAGACCGGAGATCTCCCGTTGAATGCGGTGCGGGCTGCGGGGATCTATCGGACCATGAAGGGCCCCATGCTCATCTCCTCCAGACCCGTGCTCACCAGCAACAATGAGGGGCCCATGCGCGGATCGGTGATGATGGGCCGATTTCTGACCCCAGATGAAGTCGCGGCCATTGCGGAAAGGACCCGGGTCGATTTTACCCTGACACCGGTCCCCCCGGACCTTTCAGCAACTGCCGCATCCGGAAAGATCCGGCAGCGATCCACACCCGATCTGCTGCAGATCACCCAAGTGCTGCCGGATATCACCGGAGAACCGGTTGTGGAGATCAAAGCGAACCTCCCCCGGCGGATCGCGCAGCGGGGTCGAACCACCATCCGGTATGCCACCCTCTCCAATCTGATTGCCGGCGCGGGGCTGATTCTGCTGCTGCTCCTGGTTCTCCAGAGAACCGTGATCCGCCCCCTGATCCGGCTCAAGGATCATACCCTCAGCGTGGGCAGCACCGGCGATCTCTCCGCAAGACTCTCCGATGATCCCCATTTCAGAAGAAAGGACGAGATCGGCGCGCTGGCCCGGGAGTTCGATGGCATGCTGGATCAGCTCAATGAAATGCGGGAGGAGCTTTCAGAGCAGTTCTATCTCTATGGCATGGCCGAGATGGCGGCCGGTGTGCTCCATCATGTCTCCAACATGCTCAACCCATTGACGGGCCAGGTCGATTTTTTGAAAAGCGCAATTTCCCAGATGCCGGCGGAGCGGCTGGCCAGGGCTCGAAAGGAGCTGATGCAGAAAGATCTCTCCCCGGAGCGGCGCCAGGCGCTGGTGGGCTTTCTTCTGACCGCCAACGAATCCCTGGTGGACTTCACCCGGAATTCAAAAGGGGTCCTGGAGGAGATCCATTCCCGGATTGCCGAGATCGAAACCTTTCTGGAGAAGCATCGGGGCTGGATCTTCTCGGGCAGGGCTTCGGCGCCGGTCCGGCTCTCGGAGGTGGTGGAAAATGGCCTGTCGAAATTGAAGGATGAGATCTTGCGGGAAGTTCCGATCCACATGTCGCCGGATCTCAAAAGATATCAGATCCAAGGGGAACGGCTCTCCCTGATACAGGTCTTCACCACCCTTTTTCTGCATGCGGCTCAGGGGATGCAGGGGGAGGATGGGGAGAGGGGGCCCCTTCGCATCCATGCGGAAACAGATCCGGCAAAAGCAGATCCGAAAGCGGGGCAGGAGATGATCTGCATCCGGATCTGCAGAGGGGGCGCTCTCTCTTCAGCCGTTGACGCGGATCGGATCTTTGAGCGGGGATATTCGGAAGAGCGGGGGCTGTCCGGGATCAGCCTCCACTGGTGCGCGATCATGATCTCCTCTATGGGGGGACGGATCACGGCTCGATCCGATGGTGAAGGGTTCTGCTTTTGCCTGTGGCTTCCTGCAGGAGCCGCACCTGCAACAGGGCCGGAAAGGGGTCATCGATGAATCCGAATGAAAAGAGCGAAAGGATTCGAATCCTTGTGGTGGATGATGAGAAGCTGATCTTGAAGCTTTACGAGAATGTACTGGACCCCGAAGGGATGGGATACCAGAGTTTTGCAAAGTTGGGCCGGATGTCCGATGACCTTTTCGGCAAGGAGGAGGCGGCGGCGTCTCATGCGGAGATGCATTTTGACCTGACCTCGTGCCGGCAGGGAGATGCGGCATTGGCCGCGGTAGAGGATGGCATTGCGGAGAACCGGCCCTATTCCGTTGTCTTTCTCGATGTCTACATGCCCCCGGGCCCCGACGGCATCTGGACCGCGGAGCAGATCCGGAAGATCGACCCGAACATCGAGATCGTCATCGTCACCGGCTACTCCGGGATCGAATCCAAGGAGATCTCCCGGCGGGTCCCCCCGGCCCACAAGCTCCTCTATGTGCAAAAGCCCTTCCATGCCGAGGAGATCTACCAGTTTGCCACCGCGCTCGGCTCAAAATGGAGGACCGAGCAGAAGCTGCATCAGATCAACCGGGACCTGGAGCGGCGGGTGGAGAGACGGACCGCGGAACTCTGCCAGGTGAACGAGCTGCTCAAAAAGGACATCGAGCGGCGCCGAAAGGTGGAGGCTGCCCTGCGGGAGAGCGAGCGGCGCCACCGGGTGGTGCTGGAATCCGCGCCGGACCCGGTGGTGGTCTGCGATCCCGACGCGAAGGTGGTCTACCTCAACCCGGCCTTTACCCGGACCTTCGGATGGAACCTGGAGGATGTCCAGGGCCATCGCCTAACCTTTGTTCCCCAGGACCGGGTTCGGGAGACCCTGAGCATCATGGATCGGATCCATCGCGGGGAGAGCCTCTCCGGCATTGAGACCTGCCGGTTCAACAAAGCCGGAGAGATGATCGACGTGAGCATCAGCGGGGCCGGCTTTTTCGATGCCAAAGGAGGTCTTCAGGGCTGCGTCATGACCTTTCAGAACATCTCCGCGCGAAAGAAATCGGAAAATGAGATCCGGTTTCTGGCCTACCATGATGTGCTCACGGGTCTTCCCAACCGGAAATCCTTCTATGAACGGATCGAGGAGGGACTCTCACGCATCGAAAAATGGGAGCCGGAGCGGCGGAGCCGGGAGGAGACCCGGTGGGCCCTCTTTTTCATGGATCTGGATCGGTTCAAGGACATCAACGACACCCTGGGCCATGATGTGGGGGATGAGCTGCTGAAAATAGTTGCCAAACGGCTCTCCAAGCGTCTGCGCCATACAGATTATATCTTTCGCCTGGGCGGGGATGAATTCACCCTGATGCTCAACGATGTGACTCAGGATGTGGATGTGGCGCGGGTGGCCCGAAAGATCCGGGAGGATATCGAACAGCCCTACGACATTTCGGATCAGACCCTCTATATCACCGTCAGCATCGGCATCAGCATCTATCCGGATGATGGCGATTCCGTGGAGGTCCTGGTGAAGAACGCGGATATGGCCATGTATGCGGCCAAGGCTGACAACGAGGGGTATCGCTTCTACACCGAGGAGATGAACCGGCGGGCACTGGAGCGGCTGAAGCTGGAGAACAGCCTTCGCCACGGGCTGGAGAAGAAGGAGTTTCAGCTCTATTATCAGCCCCTGGTCAATTCAGAGGGAAAGACCGTGGGGGCCGAGGCCCTGATCCGCTGGCTCCATCCTGAGTTGGGGCTTGTGAATCCGGATCAGTTCATCCCCCTGGCAGAAGAGACCGGCGCGATCATTCCGATCGGCCGATGGGTGCTTCTCACGGCCTGTCAACAGGCCAGAATCTGGCATGATATGGGATGTTCCGGTTCCTATGTGGCGGTGAATGTCTCCCCCCGCCAGTTCCGGGAGCCCGATTTCGTCGAGATGGTAGAGCATGTTCTCGAGGTGACGGAACTGCCGCCAAAGCATCTGAGAATCGAGGTGACAGAGAGCGGCATCATGGAAAATCCCGAGGCGGCCATCATCCGGATGAAGATTCTGCGGGCAAAGGGGATTCGCTTCTCCATCGATGACTTCGGAACCGGGTACTCCTCATTGAACTATCTAAAACGATTTCCCATCGATACCTTGAAAATCGACCGGTCATTCGTGATCGATTCCCTCACGGACAAAGATGATCAGGAGATCATCAAAACCATTATCGCGATGGCTAAAAGTCTCAATATCGAGACCGTGGCCGAAGGGGTGGAGTCTCTGCAGCAGCGGGACTTTCTGTGCCAGTACGGATGCCTGACCATGCAGGGGTATTTTTTCGGCAAGCCCATGCGTGCAGAGCGATTCGAGAAATTGCTGGGGAAGCTGGCTTTTCGGGCCGGCAATAAAGGAGGCTGAAGAATTCAATGATTCCGGAAAACATTTTTAAAGCCACGCTCGATCTTCTCCCTGTGGGCATCTGCCACGGCGATGAATCAGGGCGGATCATCTCCGTCAATCCCGCGCTCTGCAATTTTTTCGGATATACCGAAGCCGAGCTTCTGCGCCTTCCCTTCTCCTGTATTACGGAGCCCGAGGATCAGCCCTTTGGAACCGGGGTCTGCGCGCCGCCCTATACGGTGGTCCGCCGCTACTGCAGAAAGGACCGCACTGCGGCCTGGGGAGAGCTGACCGTAACCTCGATCTGCAAAGGAGAAAAAGGGCCGACCTTCTGGATCGCCGCGGTGATCGATATCACAGAGCGGGTTCGTGCGGAAAATGGGTTTAAAAAAGCCGAGCTGGCACTGGAGCGGGAGAGTCAAATCGACACGGCTGTTGCCGAGCTTTCCCAGGTCATGCTGACCGGCGCCACCATCGAGGAGATCTCGGAAATCATTCTGGAAAAGGCCAAGGAGCTGACCCTCAGCCCCTTGGGCTTTGCCGGATTTATCGATCCGGCCACCGGATTTCTCATCTCTCCCACCATGACCAAAGATATCTGGAATGTCTGCCAGGTCCACGAGAAATCGTTCGTTTTCAAGGAATTCTCCGGGCTCTTCGGCTGGGTGATCCGGAACCGCTGTTCCGTTCTGACCAACCAGGCCCAAACCGATCCCCGCTCCAGCGGCGTACCGGACGGGCATATTCCCATCCGCAGCTTTCTCTCCGCTCCGGCCCTTTTTGAAGGGGAAGTGGTGGGGCAGATCGCACTGGCCAATTCGAGCCGGGAGTATCTGGAACGGGATCTCGCGGCCCTGGAGCGGCTCGCCTCCCTCTATGCGCTGGGAATCGAGCGCCGCCGGTACGAGTCGAATCTTCGGCTGAAGGAGCAACAGCTTCGGCAGGTGATCGATCTGGTTCCGCACTTGATCTTTGCCAAAGATCGAAGGGGCTGCTACCTGCTGGCCAACCGAGCTATGGCACATATCTACGGAACCACGACCTTCTATCTCATCGGAAGAAATCAGGCCGCCTTCCATCCGGACACGGATCAGCTTCAATTCTTTCTGAAAAATGATCGCAAGGTCATCGAAGAGGGAAAGCCCTCCTATCTAAAATCCTCCCCTTTTACCGATCGGACCGGCAGAAAACGGATTCTCTCGGTCTCCAAAACCCCCTTTCAGATGACAGAGGGCGGAGAGACGGTTGTCCTCGGGGTTGCGGTTGATATCACCGATATCAAAGAGGCCGAGACAGAGCTGAAGCGGGCAAAGGAGATCGCGGAAGAGGCCAACATGGCCAAAAGCCTCTTTCTGGCCAACATGAGCCACGAGATCCGCACCCCGATGAACGCGATCATCGGGATGACCGATCTGACAATCGATACGAAGCTCACCCCCGAACAGCAGGAATATCTCTTCATTGTCCGCTCCTCGGCCGATCATCTTCTGATGCTCATCGAAGATATTTTAGATCTTTCAAAGATCGAGATCGACAAATTCGAGCTGGAGTCCCGCACTTTTCTGCTCTGCAAAGAGATCTCCGATACGGTGAAGACCCTTTCGGTGCGGGCCAGGGAAAAGGGGCTCGATCTCATCTACCGGATCTCCGATGGGATTCCCGAAAGTCTGGTGGGGGATCCGGGCCGGCTGCGGCAGATCGTCTACAATCTGCTGGCCAACAGCATCAAATTCACCGATTCCGGAGAGGTGCTGCTGCTGATAGGGATCGGAGCCGAAAGGGAGAAAAGTGTCGATCTCCAATTTTCCGTAACCGATACCGGTATCGGTATTTCAGCGGAAAAACAGGGCCGGATCTTTGATCCCTTTTTTCAGGTGGACCCTTCTGCGACCCGGCGGTTCGGCGGAACGGGCCTGGGACTGGCCATCACCGCAAAACTTGTCCGAATGATGGGCGGCGATATCCAAGTTGACAGCGAACTCGGCCTGGGAAGCACCTTTACCTTTGAGATCTGTTTTCCAAAAGGCTCTGCCATGTCCGGGGAGGTCTGTGAAGAATCCCGGCCAGGAACAGCGGGAATCCGGGCGGCCCCGAAAGCTGCGCAGCCGAGGCCTCCTATCGAAAACCAGGAGAAGGGACTGCAGATTCTACTGGTGGAGGACAACCCGATGAATCAGCGGCTGGCGCAGATCCTGCTGGAACGGGAGGGGCATAAGGTATCCATCGCGGCCAACGGGAAGCAGGCCATCGACCGGCTCGAAAGCGGTTCCTTTGATATGATTCTCATGGATATCCAGATGCCGGAGATGGATGGGCTGGAGGCCACCCGGATTATCCGCAGCCGGAATTCGCCCCTGAAAGAGATCCCCATCGTAGCCATGACCGCCCATGCCATGAAAGGGGATCGGGAGCGGTTTCTGGCATCGGGAATGGATGATTATATCTCAAAGCCGATTCTGCCGGAACGGCTCCGGGAGGTGATCCGGAGTCAGATCGAGGCGGCCGGCAGATAGATGTCGATGCAGGTTCCCCTTCCCGGTTTTGATCTTTTTACACTTAATCTTTTTCCCCGGCCCCTTTTTCTTTTTCCTCCTTGGTGATGGTGAGCGGTTCTGCATGCCAGATATCCCTGTTGTATTCATGGATGGTCCGGTCCGAGGAGAAACGGCCGATGCGGGCCACATTAAGAATCGATTTTTCGACCCAGCTTTTCCGGTCCCGATAGAGTTCGTCCAGAGCCATATGGGCTTTGTGGTAGGATTGGAAATCGGCCAGCACCAGATAGGGGTCATGATCGAGCAGAATATCGGTGATGGGGTGGAAGAGTCTGCTATCCTGGCGGCTGAAATAGCCCTGGCGGATCATGTCCACAGCCTGCTTTAAAAGGGGGTCCGCCTCGTAATAGCTTCTCGGGTTGTAGCGCGGAGCCAATTCTGCTACCTCGTCTGCGGTCAGACCGAAGATGAAGATGTTCTCCTGGCCCACCGCCTCCATGATTTCGATATTGGCCCCGTCCAGGGTTCCTATGGTAAGGGCGCCGTTGAGCGCAAATTTCATGTTGGAGGTTCCCGATGCCTCGTACCCAGCGGTCGAGATCTGCTCCGAGATATCGGCTGCGGGAAAGATCTGTTCGGCCAGGGAGACATTGTAGTTGGGTGAGAAGATCACCTTGAGCCGGTTGTTGGTGTCGCTGTCCCGGTTGATCATGGCTGCGACATGGCAGATGAGACGGATCACCAGTTTGGCCATGAAATAGCCGGGTGCGGCCTTGCCACCGAAGAAGAAGACCCTCGGCTGCATCTCGAACTGCGGGTCCTCTTTCATCTTCAGCCAGCAGTAGATCACATGGAGGATGTTGAGAACCTGGCGCTTGTACTCGTGAATCCGTTTGACCTGGAAATCGAAGATGGCCGCGGGTTCCAACTGGATTTTCGTCACATCGAAGATGAGTTTGGCAAATTTCTCCTTGTTCTGGTATTTCACCCCGGTCCATGTCCGGATGAAATCCTCGTCACTGGCCAGAGGCTCGAGCTGCTGCAACTGCTCCAGATCGGTCATCCAGCCGTCGCCGATATGTTTCGTGATCAGCTTCGACAGCTTTTTATTGGACGCGAGAAGCCATCTCCGGGGGGTGACGCCGTTGGTCTTGTTGTTGAACCGCTCCGGGAACATCTCGAAGAAGTCCTTCAATGCCTTCTCCTTGACCAGGCGCGTATGGAGCTGAGCCACGCCATTGACCGAGTGGGAGCCCACAGCCGCGAGATGTGCCATGCGCACCTGCTTCTGGGGCGTCTCCTCGATCAGCGACATTCGGGCCAGCCTCTGCTCATCGCCGATGAACCGAAGAGCCACATCCCGCAGAAACCGCCGGTTGATCTCATAGATGATCATCAGATGGCGGGGCAGCAGCTTTTCAAAGAGGGAGACGGACCACTTCTCCAGTGCCTCGGACAGCAGGGTATGATTCGTATACGCGCAGGTTTTTTGAGTGATCTCCCATGCGGTTTTCCAACCCAGCCCGTGATCGTCCATCAGGATGCGCATCAGCTCGGCCACAGCCAGAGCCGGATGAGTATCGTTCATCTGGATGGCCACCTTGTCCGGAAACTGTGAAAAACCGACCTTTCGATCCACCAGGTAGCGCCGGACGATGTCCTGCAGGGAGCAGGAGACAAAAAAGTACTCCTGTTTCAGCCGCAGCTCCTTGCCCTCGAAGAACTGGTCGTTGGGGTAGAGGACTTTGGAGATGTTTTCCGACAGGTTCTTCTCCTCCACGGCCTTGAGATAGTCGCCGCTTTGAAAGAACTTAAGATCGAATTCATTTGAAGCCCGCGCGGACCAGAGGCGCAGGGTATTGACCGTATTGTTTCCGTAGCCTGAAATGGGCATGTCATAGGGAACCGCGAGCACATCTTCGGTTTCGATCCATTCGGCCCTGAACCTGCCGTCCGGAAGCGTCCTCTCCTTGACCCGGCCATAATATTTGACCGTAAAGGATCTTTCGGGCCGGGCAAATTCCCACGGGTTGCCGTACCGGAGCCAGAGATCGGGCATCTCCACCTGCTGCAGATGCTTGATGAACTGATCGAAGATCCCGAACTCATACCGGATGCCGTACCCATAGGCCGGCAGTTCCAGCGTGGCCATCGAGTCGAGAAAGCAGGCCGCCAGCCGCCCCAGCCCTCCGTTGCCAAGGCCCATGTCCGGCTCCTCGATGGCCAGGGATTCGATATCGAGATGCACATCTTTCATGGCCTTCTGGGTCTCTTCGTACATCCCCAGATTGATCAGGTTGTTCACCAGAGCCCGGCCCATGAGATATTCGGCCGAAAGATAGTAGATCCGTTTGACGTCGAAGTCGTAATACATCTGCTGGGTTCGGATCCACCGCTCCACGAGCCGGTCCCGAACCGACAGGGCAAGGGACTGGTAGAGATCCCTTGACGTTGCAGTGTATTTGTCCTTGGAAAGGGAGTATTCCAGATGGCTGGCAAAGGAGACCTGGATGCCGTCGGCATCCATCCCCTTCAGGAAGGTTCCCCATTTTTTGAAAAGCTCGCTCTCTCTCATGGTCTCTTTCCGGGTGCAGGCAAGGGGTTGGCATTATGGGCAGCATGGACTAAATCACTGTTATTCTCTTTGAAGTGATCCGCTTTGTCAAGTTCCATTTTTTTCAAAAATCTTCCCTGAACAAGATTGAAAAAGCTGCGGAAAAGGGGCAGAATAGCTATAATTGAATTGTTTAGTTCTTTATCCCAACAGGAGAAGCAGATGAAGCTCAATCTGAGAAACCGGTTTATGATACCGACCCTTGCGCTAATCATCATCGGCATGGGCGTAACCGTTGCAATTTCCTACGATCAGTCCAAAAGAGCCCTCAGAAACGCCATCACCAGCCAGGTGGTCCAGCTTGCGGAATCGAGCGTCAAAAATATGGATACCTGGATCGATGACCGGATGCTCGACATCAAACACTGGAGCAATCAGCAGATCTATCAGATGGCCATTCAGGAAGGGGATCTGGATAGAAATTTCAACAAAACCGCGAATGAAGCCCTTTTTCATCTTCGGGAAGAGTATCCTTATTACATCCATATCTCTCTTGCCGACAGGAACGGGGAAATTATGGCCTCCTCCCTGAAAGATGCCGTTGGAAAGTCGATTGCAGATTGCGGGTATTTTAAGAATAGCCTTGATGAGGGAATTGCGGTTTCGAATATGGTGCGATGCCAATTGACCGGTATGAATGCCTTCTTTGTGGCCGCGGCGCTCATGGACGATGAGGAGCAGAAAGCAAAGGGCGTCCTCTTTGGCGCTGTTAATCAACAGTATTTCAACGACCGCTTCATTGACACCATTCGGATCGGGGATTCCGGATACGCCTTTATGTTCGGAAAAGAGGGGATCATTATCGCGCATCCGGACCCGGAACAGCTTTTGAAATTGAATATGGAAGAATATGATTTCGGCAGGCAGATGATGGCTCTGGGGGAGGGGGTGCTGAACTACGCCTATGATGGGGATATGAAGATTGCGGCGCTGGCCCGATATGAACCATTGGAATGGACCGTCGGGGTTGCCGCGGTCGAGGCGGAGATCTTCGCACCCATCGACCGGCTCGGCGTGATCAATCTCTCCATTACCGGTGCGGTGATTCTGCTGGCGGCCATCCTGATCCTCGCTCTGACCGAAACCATTGTTCGGCCCATTCAAAAAACCATGAATGGCCTGATGGAACTGTCAGACAAGCTGAAATCGGCCGCAGAGGAACTCCATTCCGAAAGCGAATCCGTCAGCAGAGGCGCTTCGGAGCAGGCCGCGTCCATTGAAGAATCCTCCTCATCTCTGGAAGAGATGGCCGCGATGACCCGGCAGAATGCGGACAATGTCTCCAAAGCCGATGAGCGGATGAAGGAGGGCAATGCAGTGGCCCAGAGAGGAGCCAAGTCCATGAACGAGCTGTTGGCCGCGATGGAGGAGGTCTCCAGCGCCAGCGAAGAGACCTTCCGGATCATCAAGACCATCGAGGAGATCGCGTTTCAGACCAATCTGTTGTCGCTGAACGCGGCCGTGGAGGCCGCAAGGGCCGGAGAGGCCGGCGCGGGATTTGCGGTGGTGGCCCAGGAGGTGCGAAATCTGGCCATGCGCGCGTCCCAAGCCGTCACCGAGAGCGCTGCGCTCATCGAATCTTCGGTGGAGCAGATCAAATCGGGCGCATCTCTGGTATATCGCACCGATTCCGATTTCAAGGAGATGGTGAACTCTGCCGGATCAGTGGGGGAGCTGCTGGAGGAGATTGCGGCCGCATCCCGGGAACAGGCCCAGGGGATCGAGCAGATCAGCCGTGCCGTCAATGGAATGGAGAAGGTGACCCAGCAGAATATCGTCCATTCCGATGCCTCGACCGAGATCTCCAACCGGCTCCGGGCCCAGGCCCAGCAGCTCAGAACCTACATCAATGAGATGATGGGGCTCATGGGAAAGGGCAGAGAAAAAAAGATGGAAAGAAGAAGGGAGGAAAAAGCTCTCACAGCTTCTCGGAAATGATGTACGCCTCCAAGGCTTCGGAAGGGACATAGGTTTCACAGACCGTCTTCCCCCGCACCGAGATCCCCGCGGTGTGGACCGTCTCCGGGTCCCCAGAAACCAGCGGATGCCACCATTGCAGATCCTTTCCCGCGGCAATCCGCCGATAAGCGCACGAATTCGGCAGCCAGTAGTACTCCCCGATCGTCAAAGGGCCCAGGGGCAGGCACTCCGTCACCTTCTGGGTAAGCCGGCGCTCATATGCGGTGCAGCGGCAGGTCTCGGTATCCAGAAAACGGCAGGAGACGCAGGTGACGTAATAATCTCCGGTATCCTTGTCGATCAGCCGGCGCAGACAGCATCGGCCGCACCCGTCGCACAGCGATTCCCACTCCCAAGGGGTCATCTCGAACAGGGTCTTTCGTTTCCAGAAGGGCTCTTTTTCCGACATTTTTCTTCTGCCTTGCAAAAGGGTTGTTTCTATTTTACAAAGAGGTGAACATCGTTTAGCAGATATGGGAGGTGATGGCAAGGGGGAAAGCGCTTGCCGGGGAGATCGAATGACTATCCAGTTTCAAGATTTATAAGGAGCAAATCTTTGATTGCAAACATCCAAAGAAAAACCTTCACCACCGAAGAATACCAACGAATGGCGGAAACCGGCATTCTAAAGGAAGAGGACCGAGTCGAACTCATCAACGGGGAGATCATTTCAATGGCGGCCATCGGAAGCTTTCACGCGGCATGTGTCAACCGGCTCAACCAACTCTTTACCCGCGCCTTCAGAGACAGCGCCGTCACCGCCATTCAAAACCCCGTCACCATTTCGAAGACCTCCGAGCCCGAGCCGGATCTTGCGCTACTGAAGCCCCGCCCCGATTTTTACGCGGCAAATCATCCGACGCCCGAAGATGTCTATCTGATCATCGAAGTCGCAGACACCTCCGTCGAATACGACCGGGGCTTCAAACTCCCCCTGTATGCAAGGGCGGCCATCAAAGAAGTCTGGATCGTCGATCTCCATAAAGCCTGCATCGAAGCCCATTCAAACCCGTCCGAACGCGGATACAGGATGATCCGGAAATTTTACCGGGGAGATGTGATCGCGCCCCCTTCTTTTCCGGAGAAGGTTTTTCCGGTGAATGAGATTTTGGGATAATCAAAACGGGGAAAGGATCAAGGGGCATGGAAAGCGTACCCTTGACTCAAATAAATGAAAACATTGGCGAAATATTGGAGAAGATCCGAAACGGCCAATCGCTTGCCGTTACCTTCGAAGGTCGGGAGATCGGAGTACTCTTTCCTGCAGGCGAGTCGATGGAGAAGGCGAGAAGGAGGCTCGAACAGCTTCGGGAAACGGCTTTCGTCGGAGATCTGTTATCTCCCATCAATGAGGATTGGGAGGCCATGAAATGATCGCGGCCTGCTTCTGCAAATGGCGATTCTCTTACAAAGCCGATTCTGATAACCCCTTGCGCATGGAGGAAAAAAGATGAGAAAATGGACTGTGTTGGCCATCATATCCCTGTTTCTGCTGACGGGAGGCTGTACCATCATCACCCGAAATCCCGAACCCGGAGGTCCGCCTGCAGAGGCCGGATCGGACAAAGTGGCAGTATGCCATAAAGGGAAAAAGACGCTCTGGATCGACAGGGCCGCTTTAAAGGCGCATCTGGGGCACGGCGATACCCAAGGCCCCTGTTACTGATTCCGAAATTCTACAATGAAGCTGCATCCGGAAGATCAACCCGTGCATCGGACATGAAAATTCTACTCTCCTTCATCGGAAACAACGACTGCCGCCCTTTTGAGAAGCCGGGGCCGCTGATCACCGCGCTTCACGAGGTAGCCTTGGACCGGTTGTGCCTGCTCTACAACCATGACCGGTATCTGAAGCCCGCGCAGGAGATCTTTCGATATGCCCGGGAGCACTTCCCCGCGCTTCAAATCTCTCTGCACGCCGCGCCGGCAGTCGATCCGATCGACTACAACCTGGTCTATCCGGCCATGTACAGCGCAGCAAGGCAGGTCCGGGAGCGGTTCGGCCATGCGGATTATACGGTCGCGGTCACCTCCGGAACCCCGACCATGCACGCCTGCTGGATTTTTCTGGTCAAAGGGGGCGTGATCGACGCGGAGTTGATCCAGATCTCCCGGGAGTCGGGGATCTCTGCGGTATCGCTGGAGCTGGACGATTTTCCGCAGATCCAGGAGATCGACCTGATCAAGACCGAGATGACCCGGCTTTCCCGGGAGAACCGCCGGTTGAAATCCCGCCTCGAACTGGATCATGATCCCATTGTGGGGCAGTCCCCGGAGATTTTGAAGGTCAAAGAGCAGATCGGGATTTTTTCGGATACGGAGATTCCCGTCTTCATCCACGGGGAGACCGGAACCGGCAAGGAGCTGGTGGCCGAAGCGATCCATTCCAACAGCCGGCGGCGGGAGGGGGCATTTATCTCCGTCAACTGCGGTGCGATCTCCCCCCATCTCTTCGAGAGCGAGTTCTTCGGCCACAAAAAAGGGGCGTTTACCGGGGCAAATGCGGATAGGGCGGGGGTTTTCAAGGCCGCGGACCGCGGGACCGTCTTTCTGGACGAGGTGGGGGATCTGCCGGCGGAGATGCAGGTCAAGCTGCTGCGGGTCATCGAAACCGGTAATTTCACGCCGCTGGGAAGCGTCAGGAGCGAACATTCGGATGTCCGGCTGATATCCGCGACCAACAAGGATATCGCAGAACAGGTACGGAAGAATGCGTTTCGGGAGGATCTCTTCTACCGGCTGGTGGTGGCGCAGGTGGAGATGCCGCGGCTTCGGGATCGGGGCGGGGATAAAGTGCTGCTGGCGGAGCATTTTCTGGAATCTCTGAACCGGAAATACGGGGGGCGGAAACGGCTGGAAAAGGGGGCGATGGATCGGATTATGGGGTATCACTGGCCTGGGAATGTGCGGCAGTTGAAAAATGTGCTGGAGGCGGCCTTTGCTTATCCCGGGGATGAGATTCTGGCGGATAATATGCGGATTCTGGAGATTCGGGCGGAGGAGCCGGCGCGGGTTTATATTCCGGATGGCGGGATTGATTTGAATAATGAGGTGCTGCCGCGGTATTATCGGGCGGCACTGGAGAAGAGCGGGGGGAATGCGGCGCACGCGGCGAAGCTGTTGGGGTTGAAGGCGCATACTTTTCGGGCGCGGTTGAAGGCTTTGGGGGGTAAAGATTTTGATGGGTAGGGT
>JAABSP010000066.1 GCA_011390345.1 Desulfobacteraceae bacterium | reverse complement strand
ATTCAACCCGGTGGGGGACAAGGAGGGGACCGCCGGCAATCTCATCTCCTTTGGGGTTTCGGCCGCAGATCCGGATCTTCCCGATGATAGGCTGACCTTTTCTCTGGAAGAAGGTGCGCCGGCAGGTGCGGAGATCTCGGCCGACGGGCAGTTTTCCTGGACCCCGGAGGCCGCGGGGGATTATTCGGTTTCCCTTCGGGTGACAGACACCGGAACTCCCCCGGCAACCGATACCGTCACCTTTAACATCGCTGTTGCCGAAGCTCCATCGGAGGATCTCTGCCCCGATGATCCGGAGAAGACAGAGCCGGGAACCTGCGGGTGCGGTGTCCCGGATACCGACAGCGACAGTGATGGGACCCCGGACTGCAATGACGGATGTCCCGAAGATCCGGAGAAGACAGAGCCGGGGATCTGCGGGTGTGGTGTGGCTGATACGGACAGTGACAGTGACGGGACTCCGGACTGCAATGACGGATGCCCCGAAGATCCGGAGAAGACCGAGCCGGGGATCTGCGGGTGCGGTGTGGCTGATACGGATAGCGACGGCGACGGGACTCCGGACTGCAATGACGGATGCCCCGAAGATCCGGCCAAGACCGAACCCGGTGACTGCGGGTGCGGAAATCCCGATGAAGACAGCGACGGCGACGGAGTATCCGATTGCCTTGTCCAAGATCTCTGCCCCGAAGATCCGGAGAAGACGGAGCCGGGGATCTGCGGGTGCGGTGTTCCGGATACGGACGCGGATGGCGACGGAACCCCGGACTGCAACGACGAGTGTCCCGAAGATCCGGCCAAGACCGAGCCCGGCGACTGCGGGTGCGGAAATCCGGACAGGGATGAAAACCGAGACGGGATTTCCGATTGTCTGCCCGTCTACCCGCCGGACCCGCCTCATCTTCTCTCTCCGGAGGCCGGGGCCGTCCTGACAGAGGAGAGGATTCTCTTTCAGGCATCTCCCTTTTTCGATACAGACGGCCACAGCCATTTCAGCAGCCGCTGGCAGTTCCGGGAGGCCGGGAAAGGATATGGCTGCCCCAATTATCCGGCTGCCTTTGATCAGAAGATCGCTTCGGGCGATCTGACCCGATATGAGCTGACAGGCGTTCACAGCGGAAAGAGCTATTTCGGAAAGGTCTGCTACACCGATGCGATGGAGGAGGAGACCTGCTCAGAGGAGTTCTCCTTCCGCGCGGGCGCACTCCAAGCCGGAGAATCCCTGCGGATCGAGCCCGGAGACGAGGCCGCGGATTTCGATATGATCTCCTTCTCTCTCACGCCCCAGAACGGTTCCGCAAAGGTCCTCTTTGCCGGCATTGTCGGCGATTATGATCCCAATTATTTCCTCATCGGCGGGTATGATCCTGTCAAAGGCGGCTATATCCAGTACAACGAAGGGCTGAAGATCGAGCCGGGAAGGGCCTACTGGTTCTTTGCCCGTGCCGGCGCGGATATCAATCTTAGCGGGATCGAAGTCAGCCGAAACCATACCATTGAGGTTCCCCTGCACTACAATCCCGGCACCGCAAACGGCTGGAACATGATCGCGCCGCCCAACGGCAGGGATTACGACTGGAATGGTGTGGAGGTGGTGGTTTACGGAGACATGGGAGAGACCGGCGGGGAATGCAATGTAACCTTCGGGCCGACACCGGTTGCGGAACTGGGGGAAAATCCCTATCTCGATACCCGGCTCTGGCACTGGGAAAAGGGAGTCTATCGCTCCGACGCCCAAACCCTTTCCCGCAACCGGGGCTGCTGGGTCAAGACAAAAGCCGCGAATGTGTTTCTCCGGTTTCCGGCAGAGGGAGGGCACATGACCCAGCGGCTTCGGATTCAGTTGAAGCTGGCGCAAGGGATCAGTTGGCTGCAGGATCGACTGCAGCCCCGTGCGGCCGTGGCCGACGCGGGTGATGGTCCTCCGCCTCCTCCGACAGGCTTTGCAGAAGCGGCCCGAAAGGCAGGCATCGATACAGGGGCCGGCGGATGTTTCCTGAAAAGCGCTGCGGAAAAGGATTGAAAGATCCGGCAGATCTTCTCTTCAAAGCTGCTCTCCCGGAAAGGCTGGACCGCCTGTAGAGATTCAAAAAATTTCTCCGTAAAGGAGAGCAGCATCTCCCATACCCATTTCAAATCGGATGCTCAAAAAATAGGTATAGTTTGAAAACCATTTGATATCCTTTCGGATATGTCCAAACATGCAAATAAGCAAGACGGAGCCGGATATAGGATATCATTTCTTTTGAAAAGCGACCGCAAAACTGGTCAAACTCTGAAATAGGGTGTATGATGCCCGCCAGTTGATGTTAGCCATCGCCAAAAACTGGGCAGGTGGCGGGTTGCTTTGAATTTCTGGAAGAACAGGTTTTCTTTTGAAGATGCTGAATAGACGATTCATTTATCGCCAAAAAAGGAGACTTCATACCCAACGGAAACGGCAGGTTCTTTCTCAGAAGAAAGAAGCAATGAAGTTTCCGCTGAAGATTATTTTCATTACGCTCCTGATTCTCATCATTTCGATGATCCTGAACTCATTCCTAAGCATTCTATCTTTTGAAAAGATCTATACTTCGTCTCTGATATCGGTCTATGAGGCGGGGGGGAAGAACCTGAAGCGTAAAATCGAGCAATCGCTGCGTTTTGGTAAGCCTTTGGATAAATTTCAGGGGATGGATATTCTTCTTGCCCAAGCGATAGAGAAAAATCCTGAAATAGCATATGCAAGTGTCGGAACGCCAAAGGGAGAAATCTTATATCACACTGATCCATCTCAGATCGGAGATCAGTTTTCTTATAAGATACCGAAATTCTCTTCAGATGAGATAGCCGTCACTAAGCTCCAAAAGGGGATGTATCTGACCTTTCTTCCAATATATGGTCGTTCCGACAATCTCGAAGGGGTTATCCTCATGACCTTCTCCCGGGATCTGGTTTACCAAAAGCTGAAGGGCATGGGGTTGGAAAACTTGACAATGCTGGCTTTTCTTACCTTTGGAACGGCTTTGCTGCTCACCGGCTTACTTGCTGTGTTTACCCGTGATATGATTAAGATAAATTTTCACATTCGAATTTTTATCATTTCCATGGTTGTGATCGTTGCAGGCCAGCTTGTTTACTCTTACTTCAATCTTAATTATTTCAAGGGGAGCCACCTTCAGACCGTACAGACCAAATGCCTGAAATTCGGGAAATATTTAAAAGAAGATGTGGAATACGTACTCAATCTCAATATCCCCTTATCTCGACTCTTTAATCTTGAAAGCACAATGAAGGATATTCTGGCGGTAACACCGGAGTTGGAATTTATTGAAATTACCGATCTGGATCAGAATGTCTTATATTATGCGGATCATGAGACCATGAAAAGGGTTGAACCCGGAGAACGAAAATCTGCTGAATCTGCAGATACCGTGCTTCCTGTTTTTCATACCCGGGAAAATAAACAGGTCGGCATGATTAAGATGAAAATTTCGACCCAAATAATCGAGAGCAAATCAAAAGAGATCCTTCTGGATATGATCACGGTCATTCTCACCTCGCTGCTGATTACATTCGAGGTTCTTTCTTTTTCCTTAAATCGCACTATTGCCCGTTTCCGGAAGAAGGAGAATTTGGTCCACTATTCCTACATCCGGCCGATTATATTTCTGTTTATCATGGCGGATGCTTTCTCTATATCTTTTTTACCTTTATATGCAGACAAGTTTTATCAGCCCATGTGGGAGCTTTCCCGGGAAGTGCAGATGGGGCTGCCGATTTCGGTCTTCATGCTTTCAGTCGTGTTCAGCATGCTGATGGCAGGGACTTGGTCCGACCGGGCAGGGTGGTTAAGGCCCCTGGTGATCGGTATTTTTGCAAATTCTGTGGGGTTGATCCTAACGGCAGTTGCACAAAATATGGTTCAATTGTTATTGTTTCGATGCATCACGGCATTCGGATTTGGTCTCGTCTTTATCGCGGGTCAGAGATTTGTTGTAGATTATACGGATGCTAAGGAGAGGTCTTTAGGAATGGCCTCTTTTTTGTCGGCCTTCTTTGCAGGAAGTATCTGCGGTACGGTAATGGGAGGGATGCTCGCGGATCGTATCGGCTACAGAAATGTATTTGTATTCAGCGGGATTATCTCCTTGTTTACCCTTTTCTTCTGTCTCTATATTTTCAAAAATTTGACTTTGAAGCCCAAGCCAAAGGAGACTATTCAAAGTCATTTTTCCTTTAAAGCATTATTCAGAGTACTCAAAGACCCGGAATTTGTTTCGGTTGTTTTTCTTCAGGCGATTCCTGCAAAAATCATATTGATCGGATGTCTCTTCTATCTTATTCCTCTGTACCTGAAAAGTATAAATGTTCTGCAATCAAACATCGGACGAGTTCTCATGATATATGATGTTCTTATAGTATTTTTTGGATATCTTTTTTCAAAATATTTTGATAAGGAAAATTATAGAAAATACTATATCTTTGCAGGAGGATTCATTACCGGCCTCTCAATGATATTATTCAATGATGCTGCTTCTGGTTTTCTTGCCACTTTGCTGCTAATATCTGCAATCGGCGTTTCCCATACATTTTCGATGTCATCGCAGTTATCGGTTATCACGGAGACGGAAGCCATCAAGGAAATCGGTATCGGGACCGGAATGGGAGTTTTCCGCTTCTGGGAAAGACTGGGTAATGTTGCAGGTCCTCTGATTGTTGGTTATCTGACTATAACAATGGGCTATGTTGAGACGATTTTTGTCCTTGGAATTATGTCGGTGATTTGCAGCCTGCTCTACCTTATGACTATTTTCTACAGAAATGTAAGCAGGGGAGAGGCTAATGCAGCATTATCAGTACTTAGATAGTAAGCTCAATGACGTTCTCAGAACAGACTTGATGTTTAACAATTTCATACGAGCGGAACCATACGAATTCGAGTCGGATACTGCGCAGAAATTTTTTTCTCGATATCTGTTGATTAAAGAATTTCAAGAGACTACCCTATCATTGTTCAATGCAAGTTTAAATGGTGAAGCTGACCCTGAAATTGCTTCTCTGGTCATTAATGATCTTCCTGAAGAACATGGGTTGAATTTTCATAGAGAACTAAATCTGAAACATACGCCTGTTTTTTTTCGAACAGATGAAGTCATTCCGGGTAAAATCTGTGAAATCCAATGCCCTGCATCTGCATGGGGTATCTATGAACAATTATTTGATCTATACAAGGAATTAGGTTTTGAAGTAAAAAATTTTAACAAAAGCCTGTCTGAAAGTTTTGCCGATGCTCTAAAGCAATATTTAGGAACGTCTCCTTTAATTCATCATTTGACGGAGCATTCTTCAATTCCCCATGATGCGAGATTCTTTTTACAGCAGACCCGGAATTATGGCTTAAAATATTATACTTACGATCGAGAAGTAACTCCTTATAATTGCAATTTTATCAGATCCCATACACCCATAGGGCTTTGGACAGAAAGCTATTCTTCGAAACATTTGAATCTTTATAAAACTGGCAACATAATTTATGACCTCCCCCCTGCTATCCTTTTTGACGAAAAAATTATCTATATATTTCCTTTTTGGGAAAAGACAAAAAAATATTATTCTGATAATATCAGAGATCTTTTCCCTTATACGCAGCTAATTACACCGGACGGATTTAATCTTGAAGATGGAACAAAAATTACCATTGAAGATTTTTGCAAGCGATCACAAAAAAATAGGAATTATTATATAAAATATGCAGGTAGCGATCCTTTTATCAATTGGGGAAGTAAAAGCGTTTTTTTTGCAGGTAGCTATTCCGGTGTCAAATGTAAAAAATTTCTGGATACAATTGTTGAAGAATACGGATCAAAACGATACTGGATTATTCAGAATGGTTATCGTCATGAGGAACAAGTCCGCTACATAAGCAGAGATAATGAGGTTAAGGATACAAGAGTGTATTCTAAATACAGCGGATTTTATGGTCCTCAGGGACTAATGGGAATTCTTGTTATGCAGTTGCCATTTCATAAGGTTCATGGTACAGAAGAAACGATTGTAAGCATTTGCAAATAAGTCATTTGTAAACACAACATGGAGGGTAGAAATATGATTTTTGTACGCAGAAAGAAAAGGCCAATTACGCTTATTTTAATCCTCTTGCTCTTATTGATCATACCCATTTCATCAAGTGCAGAAGAAAAGAAGATCTATCGAATTGGGTATCTTGAGTCAGATCCGTATTGGATATTCTCCTATGAATTGGCTGCAATCAAAGAAGCCTTGACGGAAATGGGGTGGGGCAATAAAATTGAATTTCCTTCGGATGCTTATTTCAGCCCTGGACGTGAAGAGGAAAAAAAACCCTTATGGTTACAGCGGGCAAAAGAACTGATGGCTCGAAAAGATATTGATCTCATCATTTCTGCGGGTACGGATGCGACCTCTGTCATTTTGGAGGCCAATAATGGAAAAACACCCATTGTTGGTATTGCTGTGAGTGATCCTATAAAATCGAATTTTGTACTGAATCCAACGGATTCAGGAGTTGACAATTTTACGGTTCGCATTGTGATGGATCGATTTAGGCGAATGTTTGAAATTTTTCATGAAGTGGTCGGTTTCAAAAAGCTTGGTTTGATATATTGGAATACGGAAAATGGGAAAAAATATACCAATCTTGAAGAAGCCCACCTTGTTGCCAAAGAGCGAAACTTTGAAGTAGTTGAGTACAATAAGGTCAGCGAAACCGGGAAGGCGGGTGATTGTTTGAAAGGGCTTGAAGAACTTGTTTCTCAAGATATCGATGCTTTTTATATCCCGGCGTTGAACTGTTTTGACTGGAAAACAAGCGATGTAAAAATGCTTTTGGACTATCTCAACCAGAATAAAATACCCACATTCGCTCGAAACGGAACCCGGGATGTCAAAGCCGGTGCGCTCATGGGCTTTTCCAGCGTCGATTTTTCCGGCAGAGGAAAATTTGTTGCCGATAAGATTGTAAAGATACTGCAGGGGGAAAAACCGAGATCACTGGCTATGGTTGATAACGCGATTCCCAAGATTTCCATCAATCTGTTTGTGGCTCAACAGATCGGATTCAATCCGGCTTTTGACTTTCTGGCGGTTTCCGATGAATTGTTTCAGGAAATAACACTGCCGGAAGACCGGCTGGTAAAGTAGTCTCGGCGGTTTATAAATTAGATCCATCGCCAAAATTCTCAATGGTGCAAAACCGCGGGATATCGGGCAGGTTTTTGAAAACGAACGCAAGATCGCCATCAATTTGAAGGCCGCAGAAATGATTGGTTATACGCCCCATCCGGAGGTCATGTTCTTCTCGGACAAGGAATATTACGAAATCCCGTCAATGCTGCCTGGCCTGGGGCAAATCTGTTCAGGTGAATCTGTGGTGAAGGGGATCAGGAGGGGATATTTTTCTGAAAAAACGGAGAAATCCCCAGATAAAGTCCGAACAGCGCCATAAAAATGCCGCAGACCACCAGAATTCCATAGTAGATACGCCGGTTGAGGCGGCGCAGCCCGAAAAAAGCCAGTGTCGAGACAATCAGATACCAGACCAGATCCCCAGCCTCATGGCCTAAAAAGAAGGCCAGAAGCCGGGGCCATCGCTCCCAAGTGATCTCGAACCGGGCCATGAAGGCAAGGCCGATGGTGGCCCACCAGACCCACCAGTATGGGTTGGCCATGGAGATAAGCACGCCGCCCACTACGGGATTATCCAGCTTTCCTTTGGGGGCAGTCGCTTCAACTTCCTGCTGCCCCTGCGTGTCGAAAAAATCGGTCGAGATCTTTCCCTGCCAGACATCCCGGATGATGGAAAAGCCGAAATAGATGAGGATTGCCCCGCCGACAACCCCGATGATCCTGACCATCCGTATGTCTTGGAGCAGAAAGGAAAAACCCGAAAGAAGGAGCAGCACCACGGCCATCTCCAGAAGGGCATGGCCCGCGATGATCCATGCCCCCATGAGATATCCCCTTTCCTTGGCCCCGGCCGACTTGATAATGGTATAGGTGAACAACGGCCCCGGAGCCATCGCGCCCGAGAGGGCCACCATAAAGGAGAAGGAGAAGATGACCCAGAAGGCCGAAAAGGGGCTGGCTGGAAGGATGCTGCCGTCTATCATAAGCCCTCTATCATAAGAATAAGAAGGGGAGGGGGCTAAAACCGGTCCGAATGGGTGAACTCGGTGATCTCTCTTCGCTTGGGCGGAGAAGGCGTCTTCGCCGGAAATCCTAGGGGGATCAGCGCCACCACCTCATGGGTATCCGGAACCCCGAGAACCGCTGCGGCCTTGTCATGGTCGAAAAGCCCCACAATGACCGTGCCCAATCCCAGATCGTGCGCGGCAAGGCAGAGGCTCTGGGTCGCCAGCCCCAGATCGAAGAGCATCCAGTCTCCGAATTTGGTGGTGACTGCGTTATTGTAATATCCCGAATCATTCTTCTTCCCGCACATCGCGATCAGCACGGGCGCATTCACAATGGCCTTGGTGGCCGGGTTCTTGGGCGCGATGGTCTCCTGAACCTTCTCCTTGACGGCCCGATCCCGGACCAGAATCACCTCCCAGACCTGGGTATTGGCCCACGAGGGACTCCATCTCACCGCCTCCATGAGCGTATCGAGCATCTCCTGGGGAACATCCTTCTCCTCGAACTTCCGAACACTTCTTCTCTCTTTGATGATCTTCATCAGTTGCTCTTCTGCCATCGCTTTCGCCTCCTTTGGAGTTGGGAATAAACAACCTATCTGTTTTTTAATTTTAACCTTTTTATAACAGACACTTAAGAGCTAGTAATTTGATAGGTTATTTTCTTCCAGTTCCTTTGCTGATGATTATCGGTTCCTCGGAAAAACGGCCTATCCCTCTTTACCGCTCCTTTTCCGTTTCCGGATAACAGTTGCAGTCGTACTGGTTGCACTCGGAGCAGACATAGGTCGTCCTTTTCTCATCCCGGCTTTCATTGCCGGTCCTTTGTCTCTTTTCCGTCCTTTGTGTCCCTTGGGCCTTTTCCTTCTCTTCAACCCCGCCTCTTCTCATCAGAACGAACCAGAAGAGAAGCAGTCCGGCCGCCAAAAGACAAACTACCAGTATCCATCCCAGCATCTTCTACCTCGCTTTGGCTTTTGGGGAAAAGGGAATGATTCGGCATTCCTTCTTTTTCGGCGCTTCTATCGGAATCTTGCATCCGCTGCACCTGCAGAAGATCCAACTGTCGCGGCATTTCGGGCACTTCTCCACGGTACACCCGACATGGTGGAAGCCCCCGGGCAGGATATTGCAGCTCAAACAGCGGCCCTGAGGGCCCTCAAAAGGGGTTCTCTCCCGCTTTTCATAGGGAACGGGATCATAGAACTTCCCGCCGATGCGAAATCGGATCTTCATGCAGGAGGCCGCGCCGGTCGTCAGTTTGCCGCAGAGGCTACAGACCGACATCTCAGGGTCTTCGCTGAAACCGGAATTACGCACCGTTGACAATGGCCGCGAGCGCGGACCGGATATCGGGAAAGGTGTACTCGTAACCTGCCTCCCCAAGCCGTTCCGGAACCACCCGCTGGCTGCAGAGCATCACGTCTCCAAGTTCTCCCAGGACAAATTTTATCATGAATCCCGGGGTTCGGAAGAAAGCCGGACGGTTTAAAAGTGCAGCAAGGGTCTTGGCCAGGGTCCGGTTTCTCACCGGGTTGGGCGCGGTGAAATTGAAGAGTCCTGAAAGATCCTCCTTTTCCAGAAGAAATCCCGCTGCGCCGACCAGATCGGAGATATGAATCCAGGGAAACCACTGGCTTCCGTCCCCCAGAGGCCCGCCCACATACATCTTGAACGCGGGGATCATCTTTTCCATCGCGCCGCCCTTTTTGCCCAGCACGATCCCGAAGCGCATCAGGGCAACCCTTGCGCCCTTCTCCTCCGCGTGCATGGCCTCGGCCTCCCACGCTTTGGAAAGCTCTGCCAGATAATCATCGGCCGGGGCCGAATCCTCTGTCAGGATCTCATTTCCCCGGTCTCCGTAATAGCCCACGGCCGAGGTGCTCAGGAGGGTGAAAGGCTTTCCTGATTCCGTTTGGGCCGGGATGGCCTCCACAAGATTTCTCGTGGTGAGAATGCGGCTGTCATGCATCTTCTTCTTGTGAGACTCGGTCCACCATTTGAAGATGGACGCGCCGGCAAGGTTGATGGCCCCATGGGATTTTCGCACCGCGTCCTGCCATTCTCCCGCTCTGGTGGCATCGGCCGAGATGTAGCGGAACCGCTCATGCTCGATTCGCTTCTGTCGGGGCCGGGTTCCGATGCCGGTCACCTCATGACCCGCATCCAGAAGGGATTTGGCAAGGTGGGTTCCCACAAAACCGGTAACGCCGGTGATAAAAACCTTCATTCCGCCTCCTTATCGCTTTGGATCTCTTTGGAGCTTCCCTTGAAGAACATTTGAGTTCAGCCGATATGAAACGCGCCGGTTTCGATGTAGGGGGGATCTTCCTGCTCGATCACCCGGACCACCTCTCCGTAGAGCCGCTTTTTGAACTCCGCGACAATGGGCCGCTTCTTGTTCAAGGGCTTGGCAAAGGCCAGAACATCCTCCATGAGCTGATCCATATGACAGGCCCGCTTGACGATCCCGCCCCGCTGGCATTCGCCGGCCGTGAGGCGGCATCCGGTGAAGACCATCTCCTGCATCACTTCCGACGGGATCGCCTTTTTCAGCAGCGCAAGCATTCCAGGGAGAAAAGGAATCCCCAGATCCACTTCGGGAAAGCAGAAGTAGCCCCGGTCCGAGCGCATGATCCGGAAATCGAACGCGCAGCACCAGATCGCGCCGCCGGCAAATGCGTGGCCCGTGATGGCCGCGATCGTCAGCAGCGGCGACATCAGAGTTCTCTTGAAAAGGGTGTTAATCTGGTAAAAAAAGGCTTTGGCCGTATCGATATCCCCCTTTTGAATGACCGGGACGAGCCATTCGAGGTCGATGCCGTTGGAGAAGATCTTCTCATGCGCGGACTCAACGATCAGAGTGGTGGCATCGGTCTCGTTTTCCACCGCATCGAGGGTTTTGACAAAGGCGTCGATAAAGTCGGGATTGAAGCGGTTCTCTCCGTTCTTCAGGGTGATGATCGCCACATGATCTTCGAGCCGATACGCTATTGGGGGGACTGTTTCCATTTCCGATGAGGACATGCTTCGGGTTCTCCGTTCTTCTCTTTTCTGCGAATCAATTACTGTAACATATTGAAAACAATTTTGAATAAAAAATCATACGGAGATCAGCATAGCATGGAGAGGCAGGGGCGTCAACAGGAATAGGGGAGGGGGTGGGGGCGGAACTGCTCTACAGGGGGTATGCGGACAGAACTGCCCTGCAGAGCAGAGGAAAAAAAGGGGTCAGCAGCAGCCGTCTGTGCCGCAGCTCGTTCCGCAACTGGAACCGCAGCTTGCGCCGGTGCTGAAATCGACATTGGAGGAAACGCGAAAGCCGAAATAGGTGAAATCGACCTGAACCGGCTCGATCTTCTTTAAGAATTCCTCGTCGATGATAAAGGTGAAACCGTCGGCCTCATGCTTTGCGTCCTCTTCTTTAGGCTCATCCAGAGCCAATGCCAGCGAGGGGCCGCCTCATCCGCCTTCGTTCAAGTAGATCCGAATGGGAGAAGCCTCTTTGTCTTTGAAGTATTCAGCGATCTGCTGGGTCGCTGCGGGTGTGACTTCGATCATGATATCTGCCTCCTTCAATAAAATAAAATAAACCGGAATGAGTCCGGCTCCATACCATTTATTTAAAATTAGGGGTTTGGGAGAAATTTGTCAACCGCTAAAAAGGGGCTTTCAAAAGATCCTTTCCCTGCTTTCCCTATGTAAAGATAGTTTTGAGATAAGATTCAGTGAAATCAGAGATCGTAGAGGGTCTCATCTTTGGCCGGCCCCCGGAACATCCGGCTCAGCCCCCCGCCCTTTTTTCCCGGCAGAATGAAGGGATCTTCCCCCTCCATCAAGTCCCCCATCTCGGCCTCGATCCTTTCCGGATCTTCGCCCTTTTCCATTCGCGCCAGCGCCTCCTCCATCCCCTGGCCCAACTGGATGCCGGTCATGTCCGAGAGCTTGCGCATCAGGTTCGCGGCCTGCTTCGGGTCGTCCTCATCGATGCTGCCTGCCTCCCGTTCGAGCATGTGCATGGCCTGCTCCATCTTGCTCTCGTCAAAGGGGAGATCATCCATGTCCCCCTCCTCCTTGGCCTTTCCCGTAAAGGCAAACAGGGAAACCTGGCGGGTCAATGCCCTGTTGTCGCACTTGGGGCAGGGGGGGACCTTTTCGGTGTTGACGGTTTTGGAGAAGAAATTGTAGATGGTGTGACAATCTTTGCAGTAGAATTCGTATATGGGCATGGTCTCTCCTCGATATCATTTCAATTGGGATCAAAAGCGTTCTTTATCCTTACCTTTGTTCGATCCTTTTTTCCGGCAAAAATATAATGGTAGCCGCGCCTTGTCAACTATTTGTCGCGTCCTTTTTCCGGGCTCTGTTCATCACCTCTTTGAGTTTGCCGGAGAGCTGGTTCATGGTGAAGGGCTTCTGGATGAATCCGCTGCACCCTTTCTCCATGATCTTTGCGGCCTGTCCGTTGATGCTGTAGCCGCTGGAGAGCAGCACACGGACCTTCGGGTCCATGACCTTCATTTCTTCGAACGCGGCCTCGCCCCCCAGATCGGGCATGATCATATCGAGGATCACCAGATCGATCTTCTCCTGATGATTTCGGAAGAGCTGCAGCGCCTCCTTTCCCCCCCTGGCAGTCAGCACTTCATAGCCGAGCTTGACCAGCATCTGCCTTCCCACTTCGAGGATCATCTCCTCATCATCCACCAGCAGAAGGGTTCCGGTTCCCGGTTCCATCGCGGGCATGTCCCGGGGCTTCTCCTCGGGCTTTCTGCTGGAGACCGGCAGATAGAGATTGAAGATGCTCCCCTTTCCCTTTTCACTGTAGACATTGATGATGCCCTCATGGTTTTTGATGATGCCGTAGGCCGAAGCCAGACCCAGCCCTGTTCCCCGGCTCATCTCCTTTGTGGTGAAGAAGGGCTCGAAGATCCGCTGCTGGGTCTCCCGATCCATCCCGATGCCGGTGTCGGAGACGGAGATTTTGACATACGCCCCCGGCCCAAGACCATAGGGGGCTACATATTCCGAGGGCAGAATGACGTTTCGGGTCTCCACCGTCATGTCGCCGCCGCCGGGCATGGCCTGCCAGGCATTCAAAAAGAGATTGAGCAGCACCTGTTCCATCTGTCCCGCATCCACATCCGCACATTTGAGATGCTCATCAAAGTGCTGGTGAATCGTCATCTCCTTGCGGGTCCGGCCGAACATCTCCACGGATTTTTTCACCAGTTCATTCATGTCCGCAGGCTTCACCTCATACTTTCCGCCCCGGGCAAAGCCCAGCAGTTGCCGGGTGAGGGAGGAGCCGCTCTGGACAAAATCTTCGATATTTTTGAGGCGCCGGTGGTACGGGTGGGTCTCGGGGGTGTCCAGGAGCATCAGGGAGACATTGCCGAGGATGCCGGCCAGCAGATTGTTGAAGTCGTGGGCCATCCCCCCGGCCAGAACCCCGACGGCCTTCATCTTCAAAGCCTGCTGGAGCTGCTTCTCCAGGCGCCGGGTATCGGTGACATCCTTGCAGATCCCCACCAGCCCCGCGGTGCTGCCGTTGGCATCGGCCTCGGAGGCCGCGCTCAGGGTGAAAAGGCGGGCCGAGCCGTCCTTGTGGATCAGGGAGATCTCCGCATCCCGAAGGATCTCCCCTTTCTGAAAGACCCGTTCAAAAAGGACCCGGCTCCGGGTGTGATCCTCCGGTTTCAGCAGTTTGGCAAAATCCTTTCCCAGGGCACTGCTGCGCTGATGGCCCAGGATCTTTTCAAAGGCCGGATTGATGTAGCAGACCGAATGATCCCCATCCAGAGTGAAGATGATGTCCGGGCTGTTCTCTGAAAGGGATCGGTATCGGGATTCGCTCTCTTTGAGTGCCCGGTTTTTTCGGTTCAGCTCCTCGTTGACCCGGCTGAGATCCGCGATCATGGACTGAATTCTGTCGGCCATGGCATTGAATGCGTTTGCAAGATCTGCCATCTCGTCTCTGCTGCGGACTTTTGCCCGGGCCGAAAAATCACCGGCCGCGATCTTTTCGGTGGTGCGGGAGAGTTCCTCCACGGGCGCGGTGATCTCCCGGGCCAACAGGATCCCCGCTATCAGAGAGGCCGCAAGAAGCCCCGCGGACCAGTAGAACATCCGGATCAGGGTCTGCCGGGCCCCGTTTTCCAGCACTTCCACGAGCTGGATCGCGGCTGCAGTGGCCATCTTCACCGGAATGACGAGTCCGATCCGCCAGGGAATGGCATTGAGGGGATGGTATGCGAAGTATTTTGCATCTCCCTTGACCATGGCCTCCCGGATGGCCGATTCCCCCAGCACCATCCCCTGCAGCACCCGATCCAGCCCCGGATCATCGACGCTGGAAAGGTCCATCACCTCTCTCGGTTCAAAGGAGGGCGTCGGGGAGAGATCGATCTTGGCATGGGGAGGGCCTGCGATCAGTTGCCGGCGGGTGTCCATCAGAAAGGAGTAGCTGCCCCGGATGGGCTGATGCTGATTGAATTGCGCCATCAGCCGGCTCAGGGAGAGGCTCACCCCCACATAGCCGATGAAATTGTCCCCCTGATGCACCGGGGCCGCGGCATCGATCACCTGATCATAGATGGGGGACAGCGGATTGCGGTGGACCCGGCTCCAGATGATGTCGGAATCGGGGGGCAGGTTTTCGATGTCCGGCAGAATGTCGGAATGGAAGTGGATAGATCGGGCCGATTTTTCGGCTTGGGCCGGTTCGGGATACTGGTGCAACTCCCCCGAGGATGAGACGAAATAGACGCCGGCGCAGTGGCTGACCCGATTGTAGAGAAAGGGCAGCAGATTATCCAGTTCGATCTCTGTCAGACGGTGATGCCCCAGTTGTTCCGTGATGAAAATCGCACCGTAGCCGGCCGCGGCCATGGCCTGTCGGAACTGAACATCCAGGGTAGCGGCCTGGCCCCGGACCAGCTTTTCGATAAAGGCTTCGGTCTGATTCGACAGGATCGCACGACTCTTTTTGCCCATCTCCCGGCTCGACTCCTGCAGGGAGTGCCAGACCGCAAACCCGAGCGCGATGGTCAGACAGAGAAAGGAGGTCACCAGCAGGATCATGACTTTGTGCCAGAAGTGCAGCACTCCTCTTTTCGGTTTCATGGCGCCTCCGCGGTCAGTTTCGGAGAATCTCGATCCATTGGGCCTGGGCCTCTGCCAACGCGCTCTGGGGGGTTCGGGTTCCTTCCATTGCCATGATGATCTGCTCGGTCAGGACCTGAAGCAGTTGCGGGGTCTGGGGAAGACGGGGCCAGGGGGTCGCCCGGATTAGGGCTGCGGCTGCGGCTCTGCTCAACTGGGGCGCGAAGGATCGGTATTCCTTCGATTGTAGCACCGAGATCCGGGTCGGGTCGATGCCGCCGTTGATAAGGTTGAGGCGCAGGGTAATGTCGGGCCGGCTGGCAAAGAGGAGGTAGGCTCTCGCGGCTTCCGGGTCCGGAGCCCGGCTCGATATCCCGAGGCTGAAGCCGGCATTCAGGGCCGGGGAATGCTCTCCCCCTTCGCCTCTGGGCATCTGAACCGCATCCCAATCCCCGCCGATCACCGATTGGGCCGGATCTTCGGCCATGATCCCGATATCGGTAAACTGATCGACCATGGCCACATGGCCCGACAGAAATGCATCCCTGGATACCTCCCAGTCCGTCTCCGTGGGGATGGGCAGCGCATATTTCCCCTGTTCTACCATCGCGGTCAATGCCTGGTTTCCGGCCGGGCTGTCCACCGTGGGATTCCCCTCATCATCCGTGAGACGCCCCCCATATCCGCTCAGCCGGTTCATATAGCTGGAGATCAGGGCCATGGGATTGTTCGGGGCCATGATGGCCGATCCGTAGATCCCGTTTTCCCGCTCGTTTTCGGTGATGATTCTGGATGCGGTTGTATAATCATCCCAGGTCTCCGGCGGTTTCAGGCCATATTTGTCCAAAAGCGAAATCCGGTAGAAGAGGACGTTGCTGTCGCCGTCATAGGGAAGGGCCCAGCGTCGGCCATTGTAGAGGGTGTAGGGATCGTAGAGCGTCGGGATGTAGTCATCGATATCGAGGATTGCCCGGTTCTCCTCGATGAAGCCGGTCAGATCGGCCAGTGCGCCGGCCTCGACCAGCGCGCCGATGTCCACATACCAGAACATGATCACATCGAGTTCCGGGGTTTCCGCGCGGAAATCCTCGAGTGCCCGCCGGCTCATAACCTCATAGTTGACCACCCGGTTTCGAACCACCGCGCCCGTCTCCTCCCGGAACCACTGGGCCAGGGCTTCGGAGGCTCTCAGGTGGGGAGTATTGGTCAGCACCATGATGCTGCGGCCCCGCAGATCTTTTGCAGGCGGGAGGGCAGCCTCTTCTTTTTCCGTCGAGGATTCATGGGGCATCCAGAAAAACAGCAGAACAGCTCCTGCGATGATCAGGATAAAGCCAATCAATGGGGCCAGCCATTTTCTACTCATGGGGCTTCTCCTCCGGTTCCGGAAAGGGTTTTTGGGTTCCCTCCGCTTCTTCATCGGCTTCAGTTTCGCCTCACCCTATCATAAAGCGTCAAAGGATCTCAAGGAGTTTCACGATGGCCAGCAGATTCATCTCGTTATGAGTAAAAATTCATTAAAAAATCGTTTCGGTTGACTTCCCTCAGCCCTTCTGGTATGCCTTGCGGCCAAAATTGGCTTTTGTAACGAAACCGACTTTTATAAAAGGAGAGAAGAAGAGATGGAAAGAACATTATCGATCATCAAACCGGACGCGGTGGCCCGAAACTGCATCGGCGACATCATCAGAAGATTCGAGGCCGACGGCATCAAAATCGCGGCCATGAAGATGATCCACTTGTCCAGGAAGGATGCCCAGGGCTTCTATGCGGTCCACAAAGAGCGTCCCTTCTTTGACAGTGTGACCGATTTCATGTCCTCGGGCCCCTGCGTGGTGATGGTGCTGGAGGGCGAGAACGTGATCCAGCGGAACCGGGAGCTGATGGGCGCGACCAATCCCAAGGATGCGGCCCAAGGGACCATCCGGAAGGATTTTGCCACCGATATTGAGAAGAATGCGGTTCACGGATCCGATGCGCCCGAGACCGCGGCCTTTGAGATCGGCTACTTCTTCAACGCGTTCGAGATCGTCGGGGGATGACCCAAAAGGTCGATCTCGATCGGGTCGCCATTGTCCTGCACCGGCCCCAGATTCCCAAAAACATCGGGGCAGCGGCCAGAGCCATGAAGAACATGGGGCTCTCCCGCCTGATCGTGGTGGCCCCGGAGAATTATGATCCGGGAAAGGTGCGGATGATGGCGACCCACGGGGGGCTCGATCTGGTGGAACGGATCGAGTTTTACGAGGATCTGAAGACGGCCCTTGCCCCCTTTGGTTTTGTGGCCTGCACCACGGCCCGGATGGGCTCCCAGCGGAAAAATGTCAGGACCCCGGAGGAGCTGGCCCATGGACTGATCGGGGTGACGGAGAATAACGAAGTCGCGATCGTCTTCGGCCCTGAGGACCGGGGGCTTTCCAACGAGGATATCCGATTCAGCCATTGCCTGGTCAATATTCCGACAAGCGATTTCGCCTCCCTCAATCTGGCCCAGGCCGTGCTGATCCTCTGCTATGCCCTCTTCAGAGCCGGGTCAGGGGAGAGAAAGCCCTTTGTGCCCCGGCTGGCCAACCGGTTCGAGCTGGATGCCATGTACAAACAACTGGCCGATATCCTGGTGCGGATCTCCTACATCAACCCTGAAAATCCCGATTACTGGGTCAACAGCCTGCGGCAGTTTTTCGGCAGGTATCATATCCGGGCCAAAGAAGTGCAGATCATCCGGGGGATCTGCCGCCAGATCGACTGGTACGGCGGAAAACGGTATCGGGACGGGCTGGCGGACGGAGAGGAGCGGAAAATTGCGGAAACGGAAAAGAAATAGGAGAATGAATCATGCGATTGATCCGATTCGGAGAAAAGGGCGCAGAGCGGCCTGGGCTGTTGAAGGATGATAGAATTGTAGATCTCAAGGGGATTTTTCCGGAGATCCCGGATATCTGCGAGCGCTTCTTTCGGGAGGGGTGGATGGAAAAGGCGGCTTCTGTCGATGCGCCGGGGGAGAAGATGGATGTTCGCCTCTCCCATCCGGTCCGCCGTCCCTCGAAGATCATCTGTATGGGGAAAAACTACGCGGAACATGCAAAAGAGGGGGGATTCGATGCGCCCGAACAGCCCCTGATCTTTGCCAAGGCCCCGAGTGCGCTCAGCGGCCCGGCCGATCCGATCGTTCTTCCGGCTTCATCCGGGAAGATCGACTGGGAGGTGGAGCTTGCCCTGGTCATCGGCAAAGAGGGAAAGCGGATCGATCCGACCAGTGCGTTTGATTATATTGCCGGATATACGATCTTAAACGATGTTTCGGGCCGGGAGGCTCAGTTCGGTGACGGGCAGTGGTTCCGGGGAAAATCCTTTGATACCTTTGCGCCCCTGGGGCCGGCCATCGTCACGCCCGATGAGATCCCGGAGATCGGGGATATCACCCTGACGGCTCTTGTAAACGGACAGGTGATGCAGGAGGGAAACACCCGGGATCTGATCTTCGACATCCCCACACTCCTGGAATTCATCAGCCGGGACATAACCCTCTTTCCCGGAGACATCATCTCCACCGGAACCCCGGCAGGGGTAGGGATCTTTCGAGATCCGCCGGTGGTCCTGAAGGCCGGTGATGTTGTGGAGTGCCGGGTGGCCGGGATCGGCGCGCTGGTCAATTCCTGCGTCTGATCTGCAATCCAAAAAAGCGTCTCGTCTCAAGGAAATTTTCTATGTGATGGCGGTGGGGCTGCTGATCCGTCGGTATCGGGCCAGCACAAAGTTGTAGATGGCAAAGGCGATGAGACCTGCGGCCACTATGCCGAAGAGGGTATTGCCGAAAGGCTGCTCCTGCACGATATAGAGTGCGCCCTGCATGTCCTTTATCTTTCCCGCGCTGACCTGAATGGCCGCGATGACAAAGAAGATGCCGATAATCAGAAAGACCACTCCTTTGGAGAAGAGCCCGAACACGCAGATTGGGGAGATCCAGCGCAACTTCTGCTGAGATATCTCCAGATATTTCTTGTATTTGCCCTTGATGGCAATGTACCACTGCGCCAGGCCCCCGCAGAAGACGGCCACCCCGATCCCGACCACAACCCAGCGGCCATACTCCTTGGAAAAGAGCCAGGAAACCCCTTGATAGGCCATTGAGCCGTCTCCACTCTCCCCGCCCCGGCCGATGATCAGCCCCACGGCAAAGGCCGCAAGCCCCAGATGGAGCACCCCGCTGACGAAAAGCCCGGCCCGGATGATCAGGCCTTTGACATCCGTGCCGTGGCCGTCGGTATCCAGCAGGGACTCCAGCAGGCGCCAGATGGAGTATCCCACAAGCCCTACGGCCACCAGACCGATCAGGATCTGCCCGAAGGGTTCATCCAGAATCGAGAGGATAGCGCCCTTTGCACCTGTAGTACTGCCGCCGCGGCCCCCAAACGCGGCCTGCACTGCCAGCCATCCCACGATAAAGTAGACAATGCCCCGGGTGACATATCCCATCCGGCCATACATCTTTAATTTTTCCATTTTCTCCATTCTGTACCCCTTTCAGAAGGATTCTGTTGCACAAGACCATGATAAATCCTTTTTAAAGGAGTGGAAAATGGGGTGGAATCGGTAAAGATTTCAGGTGAGGGATGTATTTTCAGGAGCCATCCTTTATACGAAAACCGCGGATTTTGGTTCCAGGCAGCACCGCGGCTCTTTTTCAACCTCGGGAATGCGACTATTCCGAGGAATGAAATAGAGCGGGAACGCCGCCTGGAGCCAAAAATGCGGCCTTTGGACAGGCTTTTGATCTTTCGTGTCGAGGTGATCGATGATATTACGCTGATTAAGCGGCTCGCCGCCCCTGAATGAGATTGATCACGACTACGATGACCGCGATCACCAGCAGAATATGAATCAGCCCTCCCATCGTGTAACTGCTCACAAAACCCAGCAACCACAGAATGGCCAGTACTATTGCAATTGTCCACAACATTTTGATTCTCCTTATTTTAGGTGATTTTAAAGATGCTTCCGAACCGGTTTTATCCACCTCCGGCCGGGCGCGAATCCGAGCCGAGCCGAGCCGAAAGTGGCCTTGCATATAAAAAAACTCTCTATTTGCCCATACCCTTCTTTACACCGCCGACCTTTTCCTGGACCTTCCCTTCCTGATTTTCGACTTTGCCTTCGAGTTCCAGATCACGATTGCCGACTGCTTTCCCGGCAACTTCCTTGCTCTTGCCCTTGACCTGGTTCATCTTGCCTTTTGCGTTGTCTTTCGTACTCGATTTCATGACGTTTCTCCTGTTTTCTTCTGGTTTGAGTTCGTACTGTGTAAAGAATGGAGCACAGCACCATCATAAATCCTTTTTAAAAGGGGGGGGAATGGGGTAAAATAGGTAAAGATTTCAGATGAGCAATGTATTCTCAAAAGCCATACTTTATTCTCTTTCTTCCCGCGTGAATCTTGGGCCGGTTCGCTTTGGAGTTGACAGGATTGCAGGCAGCAACGTAGAACAGAAAAGACTTTTTTTGTTCCACCGGTACTGACCTGCATCCGAATATCGGTGAAGGGGAGAAGATTTCATGATCCATCGCACACTCATCCTTTTTAATGCCGTCCCGATCCGGATCATCCTCCCGGCCGTCATCACCGTTCTTCTCTTCGTGCTCACCATCTTCTTTCTGATCCTGCCCCGCGCGGAGAGCCAGTTGATGGAGGCCAGGCGGGAGATGATCCGGGAGCTGACCCGCACCGCATGGGGAACCCTGGAATTCTATGCCGAAAGGGAGAAGAGCGGGGAGCTGACCCGGGAGAATGCTCAGGCACTGGCGACAGCGCACCTCCGGAGGCTCCGATACGGATCGGACAAAAAGGATTACTTCTGGATCAATGACATGCATCCGCACATGGTCATGCATCCGTACCGGCCGGACCTCGAGGGCAGAGACATCTCCGACATGACCGACAAGAGCGGGGTGCCCATCTTTGTCGAGTTCGTCCGCACTGTGAAGAGATCCGGGGCCGGATACGTCGATTATGACTGGCAGTGGAAGGATGATCCGGACCGGGTCGTGCCCAAGATCTCCTATGTGGAGGGATTTGCCCCCTGGGGCTGGATCGTGGGAACCGGGATCTATGTGGAGGATGTCCGGGATCAGATCGCGGCCATGACCCGGCATCTCACCCTGATGTGTCTGGGGATTCTTACGATCATCTCGGCCCTTTCCGCGTACATCATCTGGCGCAGCTTCATGGTGACCCGGGAGAAGAAGCGGGCTCAGGAGCAGGCCGGCCTCCGCCAGAAGCAGCTCTTTCAGGCCGCGAAGATGGTCTCTTTAGGAACCCTGGTCTCCGGGGTGGCTCACGAGATCAACAACCCCATCACCTCGGTGATGCTCAACACCCCGACCCTGGAAAAGGCGTGGGCCGCGGCCATTCCGATTTTAGACGACCACAGCCAAAAGCACGGAGATTTCCTCATGGGCGGGATGCGCTATTCCCGGATTCGGGACCGGATTCCCCAACTGCTGGCCAACATCGCGGACGGCGCGGTCCGGGTCAAGGTCATTGTTGCGGATCTGCGGGATTTTGCCCGAGAAAAAGCGCCGGAGTTTACAGAGGATGTGGATCTCAACAAGGTGGTGCAAAAGGCCGTGGGGCTCGTCTCCAACATGATCCGGAAATCGACAGACAATTTCATGATCCACTACGCGGAAGATCTCCCCCTCATCAGCGCCAACACTCAGCGGCTGGAGCAGGTGGTGATCAACCTGGTGGTCAATGCCTGCCAGTCCCTGCCCCAAAGCAGCGCTTCCCTCCGGGTGGCCACGCGGTATGATGCCGCGGAGAATGCCGGGATCATCGAGGTGAGAGATGAAGGCATCGGTATTCCAAAAGAGGTGCTACAGCGGATCAAAGACCCATTTTTCACCACCAAGCGGGATTCCGGGGGCACGGGGCTGGGGCTTGCCATCTCCGACAAGATCGTCGAGGATCACGGCGGAACCCTCCTCTTCACTTCCATGCCCGGCCAAGGGACCACGGTTCAGGTGATCCTGCCGGTCCGGGAAATCCGTTCGACAGAAACCGCAACAGAAGAGACCCAAAGAACCGATGGAACCTACCAATCCGATCAATCTGACCAATCCGAATAATCCGGCCAATCTGGCCAATCTGATAAAAAGGAACCCCAACCCCTCCCATCCGATTCTGATCGTCGATGACGAGGAGGCCATCCTCCTGGCCATCGACACCGCACTGGAGATGGCCGGATTCGACAACCTGATCACCTGTGCGGACAGCCGGAAGGTGATGGAGATTCTCTCGGGCCGGATCGTGGAGTGCATGCTGCTGGATCTCAACATGCCCCACATCCACGGTGAGCGGCTCTTGGACACGGTCAACCGGGATCATCCCGAGATCCCGGTGATCATCGTCACGGGCGCGGTCGATGTGGAGACCGCGGTCCGCTGCATCAAGGCCGGGGCCTTCGACTATATCGTAAAGCCGGTGGAGGAGGACCGTCTCATCACCGCGGTCAACCGGGCCATCTCCTTTCAGGAGCTGAAGCGGGAGAACCTCGCGCTCCGCCAGCACATCCTCGGCGAGACCGTGGAGAAGCCCGACGCGTTTCGAGACATCATCACCAACAACAAGAAGATGATGGTGATCTTCCAGTACATCGAATCTATCGCCAGAACCTCACAGCCGGTACTCATCCGGGGGGAGACCGGGGTGGGCAAGGAGTTGGTGGCAAAGACCCTCCACTGCCTGAGCGGTCTGAAGGGGAATTTCGTGGCCGTCAATGTCGCGGGCTTAGATGACAATGTCTTCTCAGACACCCTCTTCGGCCATGTCAAAGGCGCATTCACGGGCGCGGATCGGGCCCGCAGCGGCCTCATCGAACAGGGGGCCGGGGGAACCCTCTTTCTGGATGAGATGGGGGACCTCAACCACGCCTCCCAGGTGAAACTCCTTCGGCTGCTCCAGGAGGGTGAATATTTCCCCCTTGGCTCAGACGAGCCCCGGAGATCCGATGCCAGAATCGTCGCTGCCACCAACCAGAACCTATCCCAGCTTCAGGAGGAGGGGAAATTCCGAAAGGATCTCAACTACCGGCTCCGGACCCACCGGATCTACATTCCCCCTCTGAGAGAGCGGCTCGACGACATCCCCCTGCTCGCGGACCACTTTCTGGACCTGGCAGCCCAGAGCCTCGACAAGAAAAGACCCACCCCGCCCGATGCCCTCTACACCCTCCTGAAATCCTACTCCTTCCCGGGCAACATCAGAGAGCTTCAGTCCATGATCTTCGATGCCGTGAGCCGGCACAAGGGCGGGGTACTCTCCCTGGAGACCTTCAAAGCCCATATGGGGATCGGCAAAGACGAAAAAGGGGCCGAGGCAGCAGTTGAAAACCCCGGCAGCAAAGAGCCCCTGCTCACTTTCTCGTCCCGGCTGCCCACCATCAGGCAGGCCACGGACTTGCTGATCCAAGAGGCCCTGGCCCGCACCGAGGGGAACCAGTCCATCGCGGCCAGGATGCTGGGGATCTCCCAGCAGGCCCTGAGCAAACGCCTGAAAAAGAAGGAATGATAAAACCCCTACAATTAAGGTTGTATCAACAACTTTTATTGTAGGGGTCTATTGCTTCCTTCCCTTTTTGCCGATCTTCAGGATTCCCAGCCAGAGCCCACAACTTTTGTTGTATTCCTTTCCGATTCCCTCTGATCGCCCCTGAAAACCATGAAAACCTTATAAACAGAGGCGTTCATGGTTTCTCTTCCGGATTGGCACACCTGTTGCTAAATAGATGCCAATGTTTTTGATTCTTCAAAACAGAATGAATGAGATTCATTCATTTTCTGAAAAGGGAACCTGATGGAAAACCGGAGAAACCGTTTTTTCTTTAACATCTTTTTTAAATCGAAATGGAGGAGAGAATGGACAAGGTCAAGAACAGAGGCTGGAGCGTAACATTTGCGGGACTGGGCATCAACCTCGCGCTGGGTATCCTTTATACCTGGAGCATCTTCAAGCAGGAGATCAAGGAATCCGTGATGGCCGGCGACGGCCGCTTCAACTGGGACATCGCCTCCCTGAACGACCCTTATGCGGTCTGCTGTCTCATGTTCACCTTCGCGATGGTGGTGGCCGGCAGAATCCAGGACAAGTTCAGCCCCAGATTCACCGCAGTCATCGGCGGCATTCTCACGGGCGCGGGTCTCATGGTGATCTCCCAGTCCAACGCGCTCTCCGCGTGGATTCTCGGCTTCGGCGTCCTGACCGGTCTGGGTCTCGGCTTCGGCTATGCCTCTGCAACGCCTCCGGCCATTAAATGGTTCCCGTCCAGCAAAACCGGCATGATCGCGGGCATCGTGGTTGCAGGCTTCGGTCTGGCATCGGTATATATCGCGCCCCTTTCCAACTATCTCATCGACACCTTCGGCCTCAGCCAGTCCATGCTGATCTTCGGCGTCGCTTTTCTCTTCGTGGTCTGCACCCTGTCGATGTTCCTGGTCAACCCGCCTGCCGGATACGTTCCCGAAGGGGCAAAGCCGCTCAATCCCAAGGCCGCAGTCCAGCCGGCCACCCAGCGGGATTATGAGCCTCTGCAGATGCTGCGCACCGGAACCTTTGCAAAGCTCTGGTTCATGTATTTCGTGGGTGCGGGTGCTGCGCTGATCATCATCGGCGGCGTCGCGGGGATGGCAAAGCAGAGCATGGGCGAACTGGCATGGATCGTTGTTGCTCTTATGGCCGTAGGCAATGCCGGCGGACGGATCGCGGCCGGCATCATCTCCGACAAGATCGGCCGGACCAAGACCCTTCTCATCATGATGAACTTCCAGGCCGTGGTCATCTTCTCCCTGCTCTTCATCGGCGCTGATCAGGCCATTCTGCTGGCAACGGCTGCAACCCTCATCGGCTTCAACTACGGAACCAACCTGTCGCTCTTCCCGTCCGTCACCAAGGACTACTTCGGCCTGAAGAACTTCGGCATCAACTACGGCCTGGTCTTCTCCGCATGGGGCATGGGCGGATTCATCTTCCCCCGGGTCTCCCAGATGATCATCGCCCAGACCGGAACCCCCGAGACCGCCTACATCCTCTCCTCGGTTCTGCTGGTGGCCAGCGGCCTGATGGCCATGAGCACCAAGGCGCCCAAGAGCGTTCCCGCAGACCTCCCCTTTGTGGAGAACTTCAAGCAGAAGGTCGCGATGGCCAAAACCCAGCCTGTGGATGTCTATCTGGGCTCCCGGTACATCTAAGCTGATACATCTAAGCCGATACATCTAAGCATCGAAATGATATAACCCAAGGGTTCCGCAACCCTTTCCTCCGAAGAACCGGGGGGCGCAGATGCGCTCTCCGGTTCTTTCCCCTTCCATACCTCTTTTTCAACTCCTTTTTTTTCAACTTCTTGCCTCTTGGAACAGAACCTCCCAACCCTTCCTTCTCCCTCCCTCCTGCAAATCCGACAATGATTCGCCTTGACTTCATGCGCCGGTTAAGTGCATTATCGGAGCATTATGGAACAGCAATCAAGGAGCATCCATGCACAAATCCCCGAAGACCTTTTACGCCCCTGCCGAAAGAGCGACCGAAAAAAAACTTGCCGAGGAGATCGGAATCGTCAGCGAAAATCCTGTTCTGACGGGGCTGCTCCACTCCATCAGCGGACTGCTGGCGGTTCTGGATGAACACCGGCAGATTCTCGCGATCAATGATTCCCTGCTGCAGATGCTGGGCATCGATGATCCTTCAAAGGCTCTGGGGCTGAGGCCCGGGGAGGCATTGCAATGCATACGCGCGCATGACGAACCCTCCGGATGCGGCACCACGAAATACTGTTCCACATGCGGGGCCGCCATCGCAATCGTGTCGAGCCTGGGGCAGAACAAGCCCGTTGAAAGGATCTGCGCGTTGTCGGCCAACCGGAACGGGGAGGAGATCGAGATCGCCCTGCTCGTAAGATCCCACCCGATTACCATTGAAAATAATCGGTTTCTTTTACTGTTTCTTCAAGACATTACGCGGCAGCAGCAGCGGGCGGCACTGGAGAGGACATTTTTCCACGACATCAATAATATGTTGCATATGCTGGTCGGCGTGAGCGAAATGCTTCTGGACGAGAAGAACTCGGCGCTTGCAGAAAATATTCATCAGGTCACTTTGCGCCTTCAAAAAGAGATCGCGATCCAGCAGTGCCTGTTCAAAAACGATGAACTGCACATTCAGCCTGCGCGGCATGAGATCAGGGTGGGTAAGATTCTTGAAGAGCTGAAAACCTTCTTTGCCAACCATCCTATTGCTCATGGGAAAAAGATCGAGTTTCATCAGGATTACCCGGATATCGCCGTCATTACGGATTCCGCTTTGGTCTCCCGGGTGCTTTGCAATATGGTTTTGAATGCCGTTGAAGCGACCGGCGAAGAGGGTGTGGTAAAGATCTGGGTGGAGCAGGAAGGCCGCAGCCTCTCTTTCTGTGTCTGGAATGCATGGGAGATCCCGCCGGAAATTGCAAATCGGGTCTTTCAGCGGAATTTCAGCACAAAGGAACAGGCCGGAAGAGGGATCGGGACATTTTCGATGAAATTGTTCGGGGAGAAAGTCCTTGGCGGGAAAGTGGCGTTTACCTCATCCCGGGAGGGGGGGACGGTTTTTCGGTTTTCTCTGCCGGTATGAATGATCGCGCTGCTTTTTTATGAAATGGGTTTTTCAGTTTTTCGAGCATCATTCTGTTTTT
>JAABSP010000065.1 GCA_011390345.1 Desulfobacteraceae bacterium | reverse complement strand
CTCGGGTTTGCCATCTCCCTTGCCCCCATCGGCGCATGGATAGCGGGGGCCGGTGGATTTTCCCCCGCGATTCTGCTCCTGTCAGGTGCGCTGATGACCTATATCGCGGGATTTGACATCCTCTACGCGTGTCAGGACGCGGATTTCGACCGGGAGGCCGGGCTCTTTTCCATCCCCTCCCGGTTCGGCATCAAAAGGGCCTTGGTTATTGCAAAGGGGCTGCATCTGCTCTCCTTTGGATTTTTCATGGGCGTTTACTTCGCATTTGAGATGACGCCGGTCTATCCCGGATTTATCGGGTTGATCGGAATCGGTTATATCATCGAACACCGGCTGATCCGGCCCGATGATCTGCGCCGGATCGATATCGCGTTCTTTCATGTCAACAGCGTGATCTCGGTGCTGGTCTTTTTCGGGATTCTGGCTGATGAGATTACGAGGCGACTCTTATAATCTTCTTTAATTATTATTCTTTCACACAGGTGTTACCATGCCTGCCATAGAAGAGAAAAAAATTGCTGACATGACTGGAAAAGAGTTTAAAACTCTCATCCGTCAGACCCTTTATGAACTATTTGATCCGGATGAAGGACTTGAACTGAGGCCTGAAGTTGAGGAAGAATTGAGACAGTCTCTTGCTTCAAAAGAACGAATACCCATTGAAGAAGTTGCAGAAAAATTAGGGCTGGATTGGGAATCATGCAGGTAAAAGCCACAAGATCGGAAGAGCGTCG
>JAABSP010000064.1 GCA_011390345.1 Desulfobacteraceae bacterium | reverse complement strand
TGATCGGAATCGGTTATATCATCGAACACCGGCTGATCCGGCCCGATGATCTGCGCCGGATCGATATCGCGTTCTTTCATGTCAACAGCGTGATCTCGGTGCTGGTCTTTGTGGGGATTCTGGCGGATGAGATCGTGAGGCGGTTTTGATCATGCAGGTAAAAGCCCCAAAGATTTCCGAGACCGAATACCTCGATATGGATCGATCCGCGGAAATCAAGCACGAGTATTTCGACGGCGAGATCTTCGCCATGACCGGGGCTTCGGAGCCGCACAACCTTATTGTGGCAAACGTCATCCGGGAGCTGGGAAACGGGCTGAAGCATACACCGTGCCGGGTCTATGCCTCGGACATGCGCCTGAAGGTGTCTGAGACCGGCCTCTTCACCTATCCGGATGTGATGGTTGTCTGCGGGGAGCGGGAATTTGTCGATCAGAGAGGAGACACCCTGGAAAACCCGGATCTCATCGTCGAAGTCCTCTCCCATTCCACCGAGAGTTATGACCGGGGGAAAAAGTTCGAACATTATCGAAGGCTCTCCTCCCTTAAAGAATATGTTCTCATCTCCCAGAGCCGGAGAAAGATCGAAAAGTATTACAGAACCCGAAACCGGAAATGGATCTATTCGGAGACCGAGCCGGAGAGTGGTGACATCCTTCTGGAATCGGTTGGATGCGAGCTTCGGCTTTTTGAGGTCTACCATAAGATCGAGTTTCCCTGAAATTCAAAACCATTATTTAAATTAAAATACGGCGATACAACTATGGAAATTAAAACTGAACGGATTCGAAAAATCGTCGTGGTCATCAGCGGCGCGTCCGGGTCCATCTACGGGATTCGGCTGCTGAACCATCTTCTCCCCAACCCCATCGAGGTGCATCTGATCATCTCCAGAGCCGGAGAAGCGGTGCTGCGCCATGAATCGGACTTCTCGGGCGGCTCCTTCAAACGATTCTTAAAGGCCGGCGGAACCGACTTTCACGGCAAAGGAAGGCTCATCGTCCACAATTCCAAAAACCTCCATGCCTCTCCGGCCAGCGGCTCCTTCAAACATGACGGTATGGTCATCGCGCCCTGTTCCATGAAGACACTGGCCGGGATCGCGGCCGGATATGCCCCGGATCTGATCGGCCGGGCCGCGGACGTGACCCTGAAGGAGCGGAGGCCACTGATCCTGCTCACCCGGGAGACGCCCCTGAGCCTGATCCACATAGAAAACATGGCAAAAGCCACCCGGGCCGGGGCTGTCATCATGCCGCCCTGCCCCGGCTTCTACCATCAGCCCATCACTATGGTCGATCTGGCAGATTCGGTGATAGCGCGGGTCCTGGATCATCTCAAGATCGAACAGAATATCGTGGAGCAGTGGGGCGAGGACGAAGATCTGGAAGAAGAGGCCGATGACCTATAATAATCTGGGAGAGTTTCTGGCCGCACTGGAGCGGGCAGGGGAGCTGAAGCGGATCGAGACCGAGGTCTCGGCTCATCTGGAGATCAGCAAAATAACCGATGAACAGTCCAAATCTCCGGGGGGCGGAAAGGCGCTTCTCTTTGAAAAGGTGAAGGGATCGAAGTTTCCGGCCGCGACCAACATCTTCGGCAGCAATCGCCGGATCAACATGGCGCTGGGGGTGAAGGATCTGGAGGAACTGGCGGGACGGGTGCGGGAGTATATCGAATTCAACCCGCCAAAAAATCTCAAGGAGGCCATTGGTGCGCTTCCGCTGGCCATCGATGCGGCAAAGTTCATCCCCCGGGCCTACAAGGGCCGGCGGCCCCCCTGTCAGGAAGTGGTCATGAAAGGAGATGAGGTCGATCTTTCGGCCATTCCGGTACTCCACTGCTGGCCCAAGGATGCGGGGCCCTTTGTCACCCTGCCCCTGGTCTTCACCCGAAGCCTTGTGACGGGCCGGCGGAATGTGGGGATGTACCGGCTGCAGATCTTCGACCGGAACAGCACCGGGATGCACTGGCACATCCACAAGGACGGCTCCCACTACTACAACGAATATGCAAAGGCCAAAAAACGGATGCCGGTGGCAGTGGCCATCGGCGCGGACCCGGCCACTATCTATTCGGCCACGGCCCCAATGCCCCGGGGCCTGGATGAGATGATGCTGGCCGGCTTCATCCGGAAAAAGCCGGTTCGGATGGCAAAGTGCGTCACGGTCGACATGGAGGTTCCGGCAGAGGCCGAGTTCGTTCTGGAGGGATATGTTGATCCGGGAGAGCTGCGCCGGGAGGGGCCCTTCGGGGATCATACAGGATATTATTCTCTGGCCGACGACTATCCGGTCTTTCATGTGACCGCCGTCACCCACCGGGGTAATCCGGTCTACAATGCCACCCTGGTGGGCCGTCCCCCGATGGAGGACTGCTACCTGGCCAAGGCCACGGAGCGCCTCTTTCTGCCCATGCTCCAGACCGTCTTTCCCGAGATCAAAGATTATTTCTTTCCCTGGGAGGGGGTCTTTCACAACATCGTGATCGTCGCGGTGGAAAAGGAGTATCCGGGCCACGCGCAGAAGGTCATGAGCGGCCTCTGGGGCCAGGGGCAGATGAGCTTCTGCAAGGCCATCACCGTGATCGACGGCCATATGGACCCGGGTAATCCCGAGGCCGTGATAAAAAAGCTGCTGACGGATTTCGATCCGGGGACCGACATCACCCTGTCCAAAGGGGTGCTCGATGTGCTGGACCACTCCTCTCCCTTTGCCAACTTCGGCAACAAGATCGGGCTGGATCTGACGGAGCGGTTTGCCGGGGAGCCGGCGCGGAATCCTCTTTCCAAAAGACCTGCGCCGCCTTCGGAAGGGGATCTTCAGTCCGCGCTGAAAGCGTCGGTTTCGGATGCGGTTTCCTGCCGGCATCTCTTTTCCGGGATGGAAGAGGTCTCCAACCGAATCCTCGCGCTGACCGTTGACAAAACAGACAAAAGCGCAAAGGAGTACCTGGAAACCCTCTGCACAATTTCCGAATTCGACGGATTCAACATCTTCATCCTCTACGACCCGAATATCGATCTGGAGGACAATTCCCTTCTCCTCTGGAAGCTCTTCAACAACGTCGATCCGGGCCGGGACCTGATCTCCATGAAGGATCGACTGCTGATCGATGCCTGCATCAAAGGCCCAAAAGACGGGCATGGCCGGGAATGGCCTGATGAACTCCGCTTTGACCATTGAGGAAAGAAAGTAGAAAGATGTTGAAAAGATTACAGGAATTCTTCCAAAAGATATTGACGTGAAGGAAAATTTTAATAAAGAGACTCTGGAAAAACATTCATGAACAGGTGCGGGAACGGATAAAACCTCTCCCGAACCCGGCCCCATGGAACAGCCTATGAAGAAAAGAAAGGGCCTCTCCGGAGAGGATCGATACCGCCTCATCGCGGATTTCACCTACGACTGGGAGTACTGGCGCAATCCCGGATTGAGAGTTCCCCTGGAGAGATCTGGAGATAGCTGAAGAGCAATAGAACTGAAAAGCAATGGATCAGGAGGGATTTCATGGATTACGCAGCAGCAGAAAAGATTATCACCGATGCGATCCGGCCCCGGAGCCAGCCCATCGGAGCCCGTTTTCTGAAAAAAGGGGAGCCCTTTCCGGAAAAGACGAAAAGGCCCACAGCCCTCTTCAAAAAGCGGATCACCATCTGCCAGGGGATCACCCTGGCCCGGACCTACGGCTGGGGGATCGGACTTGCAAAAGAAGATCTCATCTGCGTACCGGGAATTGTGGCCTGGGGAATGAGCGGGGCGGAAAATCCCACGGACGAGCTGGCAGGGCTTTTCGAGGCCGTGGAGTTTGCAAAGGACGAAACCGTTGCAAAGTCTCATGCCCAAAGCCTCCTCTGTCCGGCTCCGGGAGAAGTGGGAGGGATTCTGCTTGCGCCCCTTTCAAAGGTCGATCAGACCCCGGACACGATCGTCATCTACTGCAATCCCGCGCAGGTGATGCGGCTTATCCAGGGGATCTCCTACACCCGGCCCGGGGAGGTGGGGGGCAGCTTCGGCGGAAAGGTCGAGTGCATCGATCTCCTCTACTCATCTTATAAGGCCGGGGAGCCGAGGGTCGCCATCCCGGGCCTGGGAGACCGGATCTTCTCCATGACCCAGGATGACGAGCTGGCTTTGACCCTTCCCGGCGAGCTTCTGCCGGATCTTCTGGAGGGGCTTTCAAAGGCCGCCAAAAAGATCGGGGGCCAATACCCGGTCACCTTCTATCAGAATTTCGAGCCCCGGTTTCCCCCGGCCCACCGGGAATTGGGAGAGAAGCTGAAGCTCTTTTCATAGGCTTTTCTATTCGAGCAGGGTCAGCTTGAAACAGGGGACGATCTCCACAGGATGGTAGGAGCGCTTGGCCTTTTCCAGCTCCGGGATGTCCATGTCACTCTCCTTGTTGATGTAGATACACCCATCGAAGAGGCGCCGCGCGCACTCCCGGTCCAGATACTGGTAGAGCCCCTTGTACTGAGTAAATGCCTTTTCAAAGTGAAAGACCCCGGTGTCGGCCTTCAACTGGGAGCTGATGCCGATCGCGCAGACCTTTCCGTCGATGCGGATGAGAATCCCGCGCATCTCCATCTCCTCGATCCATCGGATGCTGTTGATGGCCGCGATCTTCTCACAGGCCAGATCCTCGTCCGGATCCACATCGCAATTCCGCTGTCTGCACCACTCCTCCACAAAATCGATGCACGCCTGCGCGGAATCGGCCGTGATCGGCTCGACCGCGGCCCGGTTTCGCAGGGTATATTCCCTTTCGAACTGGCGGATCAGGTTCCGCTTCTTCGCGTACCGGTTCCCTTTGAGTTGTGCCAGATCCTCCCGGAGATAGACGTAATCTTCAAGCTGGCTCTGGGACTCGATCGCAAAGATCTTACCGATCCGTTCCTCTTTGAAATCTTCGATATACTCTTTTGTCACAAACCAGAAGGAGGTAAAGCCAAGCTTTTGCGCCAGGCTCTTCAATTCCTCGGGTGGGAAGGTTCGACCCTCCGGAGAGACCGGCAGGATAAGATGACGGTTCTGCTCGTAGATCGCGTTGTACTCCAGAGCGATGGCCAGCGCATCCCCGTCAATGACCGCGGAATAGGGCTGAAAAAGCTTTGTGCTCCAGACGATCAGGGAGGAGAGGGAATAGGCGCAGAGCGGAAAGGATTGATCATTGAAAAAAGGCTTCAATGTTGGATAATCGGAAAGGGTAATAGGGCTGAAACTGCCGATCTTCATCATAGGCTTCTCTATTTTTATTCTGTTTTTTTTAAAGCGGTTGCAATTATGGGTGCGGGCGTTGAAAGCGGAGCATGGGGGTGGAATCGGCCATGGGCGCAAAACCGAGTTTTCGGTAGAAGGGGTGGGAGTTCTGCTCTGCAATGAGGGCGATCCAGAAGATCCGGTCGGCCTCCAATCTTTCAATGATCTTTTGGATGATCCGGGTTCCGAGACCCTTTCCCCGCCATCTGGGATCAACGGTCACATCCTGAATATAGGCGTCGCTTGCCCCATCCGAGATGGCCCGCCCCATGCCGATCACTTGGGCCTGGGCCCTCACGGTCAAAAAAGAGTGGCTGCCGGCCGCGAGACAGCGGACATGGTCCGGATCATCAGGGCCCTCCCCCCACCAACCCTGCTGCCGGTAGAGCCGGATGATACCGCTGATCTCATCCCGGGTCGGGACCTCTATAAATATATATTCCAAAGCCGCATTCATGGAATGGGGTTTTGATCCGGCGGAACTTCATCTTCCAACAGGAGAGTGATCCGATTGCGCCCCTTCTGCTTGGAGAGAAACATGGCCTTGTCGGCCCGCTTGACGAAATCGGACAGCTTTTCACCGATTTGATACTGGGAGATCCCAAGGCTGACGGTGATGGTGATGGCACCACCGTTTTCAGGATAAAAGGTTCTGGCGCTGATCTGTTTTTTGATCCTGACCGCAACGGGAACAGCCTCCTTTGCGGTGGTCTCCGGCAGGATTATGGTGAACTCCTCGCCGCCGTACCGGTAGGCCGAGTCGGTTCTCCGAAGAGAATACTGCACGGTTTTGCCAAGCTTTGCCAGCACCTTGTCCCCCTCGAGATGGCCGTACAGATCGTTGTACTGCTTGAAATGGTCGATATCCATCAGAAGCAGGGAGAGGGGATGGTCGTGGCGCCGGGTCCGTTCCACCTCCATCTCGAGCTGGTTGTAGAAGTGGCGGGAGTTGAAGAGCTTGGTGAGCCCGTCGGTGATGGCCAGCTTCTGCAGCTCCTTTCGCAGGTGGCGCTCCCGCAGCACCCGCTTGATCCGCAGCAGGAGTTCTTCGAAGCGGACCGGCTTGAAAACAAAGTCGCTCGCGCCCTTGTCCACAGCCTCCTCGTAGGAGTAGTCCCCGCTGTAGCCGGTCATCACGATCACCTCGGTGTCGAACCGCTCCTTGATCACCTCGGTCAGTTCCAGCCCGTCCATGCCGGGCATCATGATATCCGTGACCACTACCTCGAAGATCCGCTCCTCCAGAAGGCGGAGGGCCTCCTGGGCCTCTGCGGCCGTCTCGGCCTGGTACCCGACCGTCTCCATGAACTCCTTCATCAGATATCGGATGGTATCATCATCATCGACGATCAGGATGCTGGTCTCCATTGCATTATCCGGTCGAATCATTTATATATGGAGCGGCGGTGCATCGGGGTTGACAGGTTCCCTTTCCCTCTGATACAAATAGGAATTTATTATTTTTATCTAAAAGTATAACTTTATAACCGGAAGCTGACCAAGTGTCAACCGAGAATTCAAACAAAAATTCCATTATATCAGATTTACACGGATCAGGGGGCATCCGTCAACAACGATGAAGCAAATTCGAAATTTCAGTATCATCGCACATATCGATCACGGCAAATCGACCCTGTCGGACCGCCTGATCCAGAAGGCTAATATTATAGCAGACAGAGACTTCCATGACCAGCTTCTCGACTCCATGGACATCGAGCGGGAGAGGGGCATCACCATCAAAAGCCAGACCGTCTGCCTTCCCTACACCGCAAATGACGGCAGGGAGTATATCTTAAACCTGATCGACACCCCGGGCCATGTTGACTTCAGCTATGAGGTCTCCAGGGCTCTCAAATCCTGCGAGGGAGCGCTGCTTTTGATCGACGCGAGCCAGGGGGTGGAGGCCCAGACCCTGGCCAACCTCTACCTGGCAATGGAGAACGACCTGGAGATCATCCCGGTCATAAACAAGATCGATCTGCCCTCTGCAGACATCGAACGGGTCAAGGGACAGATCATCGAGGATCTGGGGCTGGAGCCGGATACCGCGCTGCTGGTATCGGCCAAAGAGGGGATCGGCGTCGAGAGTGTTCTGGAGACCATCGTGGAGAAGCTGCCGCCGCCAAAAGGGGACCCTGAAGGGCCCCTCAAGGCGCTCATCTTCGACTCCCACTATGATCCGTTCCGGGGAACTGTTGTCCACATCCGGATCTTCGAAGGAAAACTGAAGCCGGGCGACGAGATCATGTTCATGTCCAACAAGGCCCGATACAAGGTGGAGGAGACCGGGGTCTTTCAGATCGTCCGCATCCCGAGAAAATCCCTGTCGGCCGGGGAGGTGGGCTATATCATCGCGGGAATCAAGACCGTGAGCGACACCAGCACCGGCGACACCATCACCCTGGCAGACCGGCGCTGCGAGAAAGCCCTTTCGGGCTTCAAGGAGACCAAGCCGGTAGTCTTCTCCTCCATCTATCCGGTGGCATCGGACGGGTACGAGGATCTGGCCGCGGCCCTGGAAAAGCTCAAGCTCAACGACGCCTCCCTCATCTATGAGAAGGACACCTCGGCCGCGCTCGGCTTCGGGTTCCGGTGCGGATTTCTGGGGCTGCTCCATCTGGAGGTGGTGCAGGAGAGGCTGGAGCGGGAATACGATCTCTCCCTCATCCTCACAGCCCCTTCGGTCCGGTACGAGATCGTTCTGCATGACGGAGAAACCCAGGTCATAGACAACCCGGCCCTCTACCCGGACCCGACCCGGATCGAAAAGACCCTGGAGCCCTACATCAAGGCCTCGATCATCGTTCCGGACCGGTATATGGGGCAGGTGATGAAGCTCTGCATGGAACGGCGGGGGATCAACAAGACCTACCGGTATCTCACAACAGAGCGGCTGGAGATGATCTTCGAGATCCCCCTGGCCGAGGTGGTCTACGACTTCTATGACAAGCTCAAATCGGCCACACAGGGGTACGGCTCCTTTGACTACGAGATCATCGGATACCGGGAGACGGATCTTGTCAAGATCGACATCCTGATCAACGGAGAGAAGGTGGATGCCCTCTCCCAGTTGGTTCACCGGGACCGGGCCGAAACCCGGGCCAGAAGCGCGTGTGAGAGCCTCAAAGAGGAGATCCCCCGGCAGATGTTCAAGATCGCGATCCAAGGGGCCGTCGGGGCCAAGATCATCGCAAGAACCACAGTGTCGGCCTTCCGCAAGGATGTGACCGCGAAATGTTACGGCGGCGACATCAGCCGGAAGCGGAAGCTTTTGGAGAAGCAGAAAAAGGGGAAGAAGCGGATGAAGATGGTGGGTCAGGTGGAGATCCCCCAGTCGGCATTCCTTTCGGTATTGAAGTCGGACAAGGATTGAGGAGAAGAATCTTATGGGAATGACCATCACCGAAAAGATTCTGGCGGCCCATGCAGGAGGGGATCGGGTTGTGCCGGGGGAGCTGATCAATGCGCGGGTCGATATCGCGCTGGCAAATGACATCACCGCGCCCATCGCGATCCGGGGCTTTGAATCGGTGGGCGCGACAAAGGTCTATGACCGGGAACGGGTGGTGCTGATCCCGGATCACTTCACCCCGGCCAAGGATATCGACTCGGCCATGCAGGTTAAGATCCTGCGGGAGTTTGCCCAAAAACACGAGCTTACCCACTACTATGAAGGCGGCGAGGCCGGGGTGGAGCACGCGCTGCTGCCGGAAAAGGGGATTGTAGGGCCAGGCGATCTGGTGATCGGCGCTGACAGCCACACCTGCACCTACGGGGGCCTGGGGGCATTTGCCACGGGCGTGGGCAGCACCGATCTGGGAGCCGCGATGGTCACGGGCGAGGTCTGGCTCAAGGTTCCCGAGTCCATGAAGTTCATCTTCAAGGGAGAATTGAACCCGTGGGTGGAGGGCAAGGATCTGATCCTTTACACCATCGGCGACATCGGCGTGGACGGGGCCCTATACCGGTCAATGGAATTTGTCGGAGAGGCCGTCACCGGAATGGAGATGGCTGGCCGCCTCTGCATGTGCAACATGGCAATCGAGGCCGGGGCCAAAAACGGGATCATCGCGCCGGACAAGATCACCCAAGCCTATGTCTCGGGCCGGGCCCTGCGGGAGTACACCTTCTACGAGAGCGATCCGGATGCTGCATATGTGACGGTGAAGGAGTATGATGTTTCAACCATCGAGCCCCAGGTCGCGTTTCCCCATCTGCCGGAGAACACCCGCGGGATCAGCGAGGTCGGGGATGTACCGCTGGATCAGGCCGTGATAGGCTCTTGCACCAACGGAAGGATCGAGGATCTGCGGGTTGCGGCAAAGATTCTCAAGGACAGGCGAGCGGCAAAGAATGTCCGTCTCATCATCATCCCCGCGACTCCGGCCATCTACAGGGCCGCGATGGACGAAGGACTCTTCGAGATATTCATGGATGCCGGCGCGATCATCAGCCCCCCCACCTGCGGCCCCTGTCTGGGGGGTCATATGGGGATTCTCGCAAAGGGAGAGCGGGCCGTGGCCACCACCAACCGGAACTTCGTGGGCCGGATGGGCCATCCTGAAAGCGAGGTCTACCTCAGCAACCCGGCAGTTGCGGCCGCATCTGCCGTGGCCGGAAAGCTTGCGGGCCCAAATCAGATATGATCAAATTTAATCAGAGTTGATCATATCTGAAGATCCAAAGGGTGCAGATCGGCTGGAGAGACATGGACAAAATCCTTTAAAAACCATATCAGGAAAGAATCGCCATGAAAATCGAAGGAAAGGTCTGGAAATTCGGAAATGACATCGACACCGATCTGATCATTCCCGCGCGATACCTCAACAACAGCGACCCGGAGCACCTGGCAAAGCACTGCATGGAGGATGCGGACCCGGAATTTGCCCAAAAGGTCTCGGCAGGAGATATCGTCGTGGGGGGAAAGAATTTCGGCTGCGGCTCATCAAGAGAGCATGCGCCCATCGCGATCAAGGCGGCCGGGGTCTCCTGCGTCATCGCGCCCAGCTTTGCCCGGATCTTCTACCGGAACGCCTTCAACACGGGTCTTGCCATTCTGGAATGCGAGAATGCAGACCAGTTGAAAAGCGGGGATCATCTCTCGGTGGATTTCGACACCGGAACCCTGCTTCAGATCGAGAGCGGCAAGACCTTCTCCACACACCCCATCCCGCCCTTTATGCAGGATCTCGTCAACAGCGGGGGGCTGCTGCCCTACATCCGGAAACGGATCAGTTGATCCCGCTATTTTCGAGCATCCGGTAGTACCTAAGCACCTTCTTGACATAGTTCTGGGTCTCCTTGTACGGCGGAATCCCGTCGTACTGGAGCACCCGGTGGGGCCCCGCGTTATATCCGGCCAGGGCGTATGAGAGGCGGCCGTTGAAGCGGTTCAAGAGCCCCTTGAAGAAGCGGGTCCCGCCCATGATGTTCTCCCACGGATCAAAGGGATTTTTGATCCGCAGCAGATCCACGTTTGCCGGCATCAACTGCATCAGCCCCATCGCGCCCTTGGGGGAGACGGCCTTGGGGTTGAAGGCCGACTCGACCTTGATGATCGCCTTGATCAAAGGAAAAGATACCCCATACCGCTTTGCGGCCTCTTTGATATAGAGATCGTACCGGTTCGGCAGGTTCGGGTCCAGACCGAAAATATCCCCGAGATCCTCTCTCTCATCCACAAAGAAATTGTCCTTGATATACAAAGAGTATTTGGGCGAGGTGGGCACATTGGTGAAATGGGTCACGCCGTTCTCATCCACATATTTGTAGATATCGGCATGGACGGGCCCGAAAAAGCCGAAAAGCGCACATAGGATCAGCAACAGAACCGCGCAGCTTTGAGTCCGTTTCAAGAGCGATCGATCCCGGCAGGGGAGATCAGGCATCGGGATAGGGGCTTTTCTTCCGGAGGGATTCAACATAGGCCCTGTGAATAAACCGTCCCGGGAAATCGGGATGAGAGAGATAGGGCCGAATCGTCTCCTGAATCGAGCGGACAAGTTCCGCATGGACTTCCTCCTTCATCGGTTCATCGATAAAATTTCGCTTGTGCGGGGCCGTAAAGACGGCAACATCCCCCAGCTCGAACCGGTACTTTTCAACATCCGATGCGGGCGCGCGGTCCACCGGCACCTCCACCGCTGCATCGATATGAACAAGCCAGCGGTCCGCCCCGATCTTTTTCGACCGATCATACAGCGTCAGCACCAGCCCGTTTTCCAGATCAATCGTCTCGATCACCTTCTCCTGCAAAATCTTTAACTCCTTATTCTATCTACAGATTCCTTTATAAAGACCCTCTGTGAACGCCCCTTTTTCAAAACCTTCCTCCCGATTCTACACCGGATTGTTCATAGATTGTCAATAACTGGGGAAAAATTGTCAATAACTTTGTTCATAAAATGTCAATAAGGTCGGAGTTATCAACAGCCACATTATCGCGCTGTTGATAACTCCGATCTTATTGACAGGTTATTGACATCTTATGAACAATGATCGCAAGGTTTTATCTCCATATATTCAATCAGTTACATTACTTATCAACAAATTGACAGTCCCGAAGATGGAAGATCAGTTATATAAATAGAAATAAAGAATCCCTGTCCATATACAAGCGGTTCTGTGAACCGAAAAAACCGGGTAAAAAGAGCTTGTAAACACCTCTAAAATAAGGTATATTCCATAAGTTGCCGTATCTGCAGGGACAACGGGCCAAAATCCTGTCCCTTCTCGTGCAGACCCGCTCTTTTTGCAGTGTCAGAAACCGGGCTCTGCACGAGAATCGAAAGGGGAACAGTCATAAATCCATTCACAGGAGAAATCGAAACCGAGAATCATGGGAATTCTATCATCCAGTGCCGCCATCACCCGATATCGGGTGGAGGGGGAGATCGAAACGCATGCCCTGGAGAGTATCGAGGCCGGATTGCGGCGCTATACCATAACGGAAATCGACGGCGAGGATACAGAACGCTCCATGGGATGGACCTCCTTTGGCCGCCCCTTTGCGCCCGATTTCACGGATTCGGCCCATGTGGTCGGGGCATATCTGGTCTTCTGCCTCCGCATGGACAAAAAATCGATACCGGCCGCGATTGTCAAAAAACATGTACTGGCTGCGGAATCGGCCAAACTGGCCGATACGGGCCGGGAGCATCTGTCGAAAAACGAGCGGCAGGAGATCAAGGAGGCGGTGATCGCACGGCTCAGCCGGCGGATTCCGGCCGCGCCCAGCGTCTATGATCTGATCTGGAACCTCGAAGAGAAGTGGCTCTGGTTCTTCACCAACCAGAAGGCCGCAAACGAAGCACTGGAGACCCTTTTTTCCAAGTCCTTCACTCTGCAGCTTGTTCGGCTCTTTCCCTACACCATCGCAGAAGGGGGGGCCGATCTTACGCCCGAGGAACGGGACCGGCTGCCGGAACTCACCCCCACACGCCTGTAAAAGGATGTCCATGCTTGATCTTTCAGTAGCATTCAACCGGTATAAATTTTTAGGGCACGAGTTTCTGACCTGGCTCTGGTACACCATCGAATCGGATGTCAAAACCTTGAAGGAGGTGGTTCCGGAAATCTCGGCGCTGGGGATCGGAAGCCGGATTGTGATTGAAAACCGCACCACCGACAATATGGAGAGCATCACCATCCGGGGCGATGATGCGGGGCTGGAGGAGGGGATGCTGGCCCTGAAAAAAGGCGCTCTGGTGGCCGAGATGAGCCTGGAGATGAAGACCGGCGAGTTTGAATGGCGCTTTCTTCTGAAGGGAGAGAGCCTCGATCTTTCCGGTCTCAAGACCCCGGAGACCGAGGGGCTCGCGTCCCGGGGAACCTCCGAAGAGGAACAGGACGGGGCCGTGCTGGAAAAGATCTATCTCTATGAGAAGGCGATCGGGCTGGTGAATGATCTGTACCGTCATTTCATCCGGCTGAGGGTCTCAAGGGATTGGGATCAAAACATCATTCCATTGCTGAAAAATTGGGTTTCGCAATCGAGGAAGGGGCAATGAGATTTACCGTCAACAAGAGCGATATCCGTGAAGTCTTGTCAAAGATCCAGGGGCTGACCGGCAGAAGAACCAGTCTAGCCATTACCGAAACGGTCCGGATCCGGGCCAAGGACGGGGAGGTGATCCTCACCGCAACCGATCTGGAGACCGGCTTCGAGGGGATCTATCCTGCAAATGTCGATACCGAAGGAACCATCGCGATCAACGCGAAGAAGTTCTACGAGATCATCCGGGAGTTTCCCACCCTGCAGATCGCGGTCCACGAGGAGGAGAACCGATGGATCAAGATCGGCAACGGCAACATCGAATACCATATCGTGGGGATGGACCCCGAGGAGTTTCCCGACACGCCCGAGATCGAGGATGTGGAATTCCGGGAGATCGAGGCAGGTTCATTCAAGACGATGATTGAAAGAACCGTTGTGGTGGCCGGCTCCCCGGACGACAAGCGGGCCCACATCAACGGCCTCTTTTTTGAAATCGTGGAAACGGAAGCATCCCAAGCATCCGGTGCGGAGGGAATCACCGCAAAAATCGTCTCCACGGACGGCAGCCGCCTCTCCACCACAGCCTATCCCTATGAGTCGGGAAGCGATATATCCCCGATGGACAGCCTTCTCATCCCCAAAAAGGGGATGAACGAGGTGGCCAAATTTCTGGGCGGAGAGGGGCCGGCGCAGGTCGGCCAGATGGAGAATCACTTCATCGTCAAACGGGGAACCGAGACCATCACCATCCGCCTGCTGGAGGGGGATTTTCCCCAGTACCGGTCGATCATCTCCCGAACCGGGGGAAAACAGATTTTAATAGATCGCCAGACCTTTCTGATGATGCTGCGCCGGATGTCGATCCTCTCTTCAGAGACCTACAAAGGCGTCATCTTCGCATTTGGAAACAATCGGCTGACGGTGGCTGCCACCAATCCCGACATCGGCGAATCCAAGGAGGATATGGATATTGAATATGAGGGCGATCCCATGGAGATCGCATTCAACCCGAAGTTCTTCATCGAAGCGCTGAACATGATCGGTGATGATCGGGTGGCCCTGGATATCGTTGACGAGAAACATCCCTGCTTTGTCAGGGGAGAAGGCGATGAGACCTATTTAAGCGTCATCATGCCGATGAGAATATGAATCAGAATCCAAATACCTATACAGCAGACAGCATCCAAATTCTGGAAGGCCTCGAGGCGGTCCGGAAGCGCCCATCCATGTACATCGGAAACGTCGATGTTGAGGGGCTGCACCATCTGGTCTACGAGGTGGTGGACAACAGCATCGACGAGGCCATGGCCGGCTACTGCGACACCATCACCATCACGCTGCACACCGACAACTCGGTGACGGTGGTGGACAACGGCCGGGGGATTCCTGTGGGTCTCCACAAAAAGGAGAACATGCCCGCGGCCGAGTTGGTCATGACCAAGCTCCACGCCGGCGGAAAGTTCGACAACGAGTCATACAAGGTCTCCGGCGGCCTCCATGGCGTCGGCGTCTCTGTTGTCAATGCCCTCTCCAGCCAACTGGAGCTGACGATCAACTCCGGCGGCAGCATCTATTACCAGACCTATTCCAAAGGGAAGAAGACCAGCGGGCTGGAGGTGATCGGAAGCACTGAAAAGTCGGGAACCGAGATCCACTTCACCCCGGACACCGAGATTTTAAAGGCCGACACCTTCCAGTTTGAAATCCTGAGCCGGCGGATGAGGGAGCTTGCCTTTCTGAACAAGGGCATCCGGATCAGGATCGAAGACGAGCGCACCGACGAGAAGCACGAGTTCTTATATGAGGGCGGCATCCGGGAGTTCGTGGAGTACCTCAACCGCCACAACACGCCCCTGCACGAGCCGATCTTCATCCAGGGGGAGAGGAACGACATCCAGATGGAGGTGGCCATCCAGTACAACGACACCTTCACCGAAAAGCTCTTCTCCTTTGCCAACAACATCAACACCGTGGAAGGCGGCTTTCACCTCATCGGATTCAAGGCGGCCCTCACCCGCACCATCAATCAGTATGCCATAAACGGCAACCTGCCCAAGAACTTCAAGGCCAAGATCAGCGGAGACGATGTCCGTGAGGGGCTGACCGCGATCATCAGCGTCCGGATCATGGAGCCCCAGTTCGAGGGGCAGACCAAGACCAAGCTGGGCAACTCCGAGGTCAAGGGGCTGGTGGAATCCCTCATCAACGAGCGGCTCACCCAGTTCTTCGAGGAGAACCCGATCGTGGGCCGGAAGATCATTGGCAAATCCGTGGACGCGGCCCGGGCCCGGGATGCGGCCAAAAGAGCCCGGGATCTGGCCCGGAACAAGGGTGCGCTGATGGACTCCACCCTCCCCGGAAAGCTGGCCGACTGCCAGTCATCAGATCCTTCGGAGCGGGAGCTTTTCATCGTGGAGGGCGATTCGGCCGGGGGCTCCGCGAAACAGGGAAGGGAGCGGAAATTTCAGGCGATCCTGCCACTGAAGGGCAAGATCTTGAATGTGGAAAAGGCGCGCTTTGACAAGATTTTGAGAAGCGAGGAGATCAAGAACCTGATCACGGCGCTTGGAACCGGGGTGGGTGAGGAGGAGTATGACATCGAAAAGATCCGGTACCACAAGGTGATCATCATGACGGATGCGGATGTGGACGGCGCGCACATCCGGACCCTGCTGCTCACCTTCTTCTACCGCCAGATGTCGGAGATCGTGGAAAAGGGGTATCTCTACATCGCACAGCCCCCGCTCTTCAAGGTGGGCAAGGGGAAGAGCGAGTTCTACTTGAAAGACGAGGGCGGGTTCAGTGACTATGTGCTCAAGCGGGCCGCGGCCCAGCGGTCGGTTCGAAACGGCGCGGACATTACCCCCTCGGAGCAGGAACTCTATCTTTTTCTGGGCAACCTGTCTGAGTATGTCAACATCCTCTCCCGGCTGGAGCGGCGGGGGATTCCCTCGGATCTGATCGAGTTTCTCATCCAAGAGGGGATCACCGACAAGGCCGATCTTCGGGAGGAGGCCCGGATGACCGCGCTGAAAAGCGCACTGGAGAATCGGCGTTACACGGTCGAGGGGCCCGAATGGTCCGAAGAGCGGAACATCTACGAGCTGACCGCTACTCCCTTTGCGGACGCGCTCATCGGCTCCGAAGGTGATGCGCCCATTCCGGTGCGTATCGGCAGGGGCCTGATCCACTCCAAGGACTACCAGTCCCTGATCCTGCTCTCCAGAACCCTATCCCCCCTGGCGGTTCCGCCATTCATCCTCTTTTCCCGGGACAAGGGGACCGAGGGCGGCGAGAGCCTTCCGGACAAGCGGGCCCTGCTGGATCGGATGGTCGAGGAGGGGCGCAAGGGGATCGCGATCCAGCGGTACAAAGGTCTGGGCGAGATGAACCCGGATCAGCTCTGGGAGACGACCATGAATCCCGATTCCCGGACCCTTTTGAAGGTTCGGGTGGAAGATGCGGTCGAGGCGGACCAGATCTTCACCCTGCTCATGGGCGATGTGGTGGAGCCCCGGCGGGATTTCATCCAGAGCAATGCCCTGGAAGTGAGCATGCTCGATATCTGATGTTGTATTCGGTGTAGGCCTGACGCCAGGTTTTCGACAGGACCGCGCGTTTTGCGGGCCACTGAAAGCCGAAATGGCCGCAGAGAGGACAGAAGATCTGCATCTGATCTGACAAAGTATCATCGGAAAGCGGAAGAACTCTTCTGCCCCGGTCCAACCCGAAGATCCGGTCGATGCCCCCGGCAATCGCGCACATGTAATACCCCCGGGGCGTGAGGCCGATGCCGCAGTCATGGATGATCCGGCAGCCGCACGCGTAATCCGCGAATCTATTCCAGATGAGGTCGGCCGGGGCCCTGTTGAAGGGTCTGAAGAGGCGTTGGCGGCCGTCTTTTGCGGTGTTTTTTACTATAACCTCCCCCGGGATTCGGGAAAGCATCCCCTGCACCTTTCTCCCCGAGCCATTGGTGCAGCAGACGATCCGCAGATTCGGATTGTGACGGGCCCGATACTTCAGCAGCCGGTCCACGATCTCCACAAAATCGGGATGAAGGGTCGGCTCCCCCCCCAGCAGCCGGATGCGCTCCCACCGGGCATCGGCTGCGATGCTCTCCTGGATAAAGGATTCGATCTGTGAGATCTCCATCGCCTCGGAAGTCGGCGCCTGGGTGCAGGAGCGGTTGCAGTTTCTGCATTTCAGGTTGCAGCGGTAGGTGATGTCGATCTCCACATAGCGCCGGCTCCTCTGGAAGGGCGGCCCCATCACGCGCACCAGGGGCCGCTGGATTCGGAGGAACTGGACAAAATCGAGTCCCAGCCTCTTGATGGTTATATTGTGGTGGGGCTTAAATGACGGATCTTTGGGTCTCATCCGGCAGTTAGTCCGCTTTGGGCTTTTGAACCGGCTCCCGATATCCGGCCCATCAGCTCCGAAAAGGTCAGCCCCTCTTCATCGCCTTTTTGAATCAGGGCACGGTTCAGCGACATCTCATTTTCCCATTTCTCCGAAAGCCTTGTATATGCGCTGCTGTTCAAAGCGGCATAGAGATCTCGTGTTGTCATCCGGGCGAATCGGACCTGTGTCTCCGGATAGAGATCGCTGGGGCCGATCCAGGGATCGTCGAACCGGTCATAGGCCCTCAGCCCCGGCGGAATCCGCAGAAAGACGGGCGCACCGTCGATCTCTACGGTTCGGATGCTCAATGCCCGATTGCAGTTGAAGGAGCTGTACCAGGGGACCGGAAGCCCGCCCTTCAACATCTCGAAATTCCGGCATCCTTTGGTTTCGAAGAGGATGGTGCGGCCCGAGCCGAGCCTGTCGATCTCCGAGATCAGTTCCGCGCTGATGTTTCTGGGGTCGATGCATCCGGCCCGGGGCCCCTTTTCGGAGAAATGAATGCGGCCATTGTCTTTGAACCCCAGGAGCGCAGAAAAGGGAGCAGTTTTCAGCAGGGGCCAAACATCGGCTGCGGCCAGATCATTGCTGTACCGGCCGGCCCGGGGCACAAAGAGTACCCGCAGCCGGGGATTGATCTTCAGCAGCACCTCCATCCGCTTCATGTCGATGATCGATTCGAGGTAATCATCACAGAAGAATACAAGCAGGGTCTTTTGCTCTCCGGAGATCACCTCTTCTCGATAGCTTCTGAGCGATTCCAGGCCGAATCTCCCCTCTGTACGCCAGGCCAGATTCACCAGATGGCGGGCCGTTGCATCGATGCTTTTCCGGGAAACCGCGGCCGGCGCCTCGATATCTGCCACCCACCGTTTCGGAACCGGTATCTGGTTCCGGTTGAGCAATGCCGATGCCGCAGAAGCCGTACTCTTCAGATTGATGCCCACATATCCGGCCAGCACCGAAACCTGGATCAGTCGGTCGATGCTCTCGGTCCGGGGCCGGTCGAGCCCCATTTTTTTCATATTCTCCAGTGCGGAAAACCCGATGCGCCGGCAGAGATCGTTAAATGCGGAATAGGTATGGAGTCCGTCTCTATCTTCTGCAGCCCCCAGTATAAAGTCGAGAATGCGATGGAAAACATCCTCATACATCTGCTGAGGAATCGCGTCGCACAGAAGAATCCCCTCTTCGGTTTCATAATCGAGAAGATGCTCAACCTCCGATACGATGCCCCGGACATCATCAAGGGAGAGGGGGAAGGGTTTGCAGCCACCATAGCGGCCCTTCAGGGCTTTGATGGTCGTCTGGTAAACCCAAAAATCATAAGCCTTTATCGGAGCGTCCAGCGTATCCTGAAAAAGTTCGGGCGCATCTTTTCTATCGCCGATGGAACAGGTTCCCGGCAGAGATCCTTCTTCTCCGAAAAATCGGGCCAGATCCTTCTTTGCAGCAGGGGAGGGCTCCGGAAAGAGAATCTCTCTGCAGATGGCATGCTGCTCTTTTGCGCTCTTTTGACCTTTACAACACTTTTCCATCCGTTTTTGACACCCCTTGTTGATCACTTTTCCACCCCTTTTTGATCCCATTTCCATCCATTTTTACATCCATGCCCGGATTTTTTCGGCCCTCTTTCACTCCTTGGCCAAGGCTTTTCCTCCTTTATCAAATCCGGCCGACCCCTTCAACCGCAAAATGGAAATCAGGGGGAATCGACCGCGCATCAGGATAATGTTTGTCGGGTATTCTGCTGAAATCATTGGCTTTGCCAATTTTTACTTGCCAAAACCAAAGGGTTATGTTATTGATTTAATTGAAAAATTTGCACCGCCGACGGGGTCGGGAATGGTGCATCACCAAAGAAAAGAGCCCGTTCCGGCACATGGGAAACCCGCAACAGAGGAGGAGACGATGAATCGACAGGAGCTGATCACTTCCATTGAAAACGAGGGCGGTTACTGGGACTTCATCATCATCGGCGGCGGCGCGACGGGTCTGGGCGTTGGTGTGGATGCCGCATCCCGGGGATACAAGACCTTGCTGCTGGAACAGCATGATTTTTCCAAGGGCACATCGAGCCGGTCCACCAAGCTGGTTCACGGCGGGGTCCGTTATCTGCGCCAGGGAAACATCTCTCTGGTGCTGGAGGCCCTTCACGAGCGGGGCCTCCTGATCAGAAACGCGCCTCACCTGGTCAGCAACCAGGCATTTATCGTCCCCAACTATGACTGGTGGGACGGCCCCTTCTACGGCGCGGGCATGAAGGTCTATGATCTGCTGGCCGGAAAGCTGGGGCTGGGGCCCTCCAAACATCTTTCCAAAGAGAAGACCCTGGAGCGGATTCCGACTCTGGAGCCGGAGGGTCTGAGGGGCGGGGTGATCTACTATGACGGCCAGTTCGACGATGCCCGGCTCGCGGTCAATCTTGCCCAGACCATTCGGGAGCATGGCGGCGCGCCCGTAAACTACATGAAGGTGACCGGTTTCAGCCGATCCGGAGAGATGATCGACGGTGTGACCGCGACCGACATGGAGACCGGGCAGGATTACGAGATCCACGGAAGAGTCGTGGTCAACGCCACCGGTGTCTTCACCGATGAGATTCTCAAAATGGAAAATCCGGAGGCCAAGCCGATCATCGCGCCCAGCCAGGGGGTGCATCTGGTCCTGGACAAGGAATTTCTCCCGGGAGAATCGGCCATTATGGTCCCCCAGACCGCGGACGGCCGGGTCCTCTTTGCTGTCCCCTGGCATGACAAAGTCGTTGTGGGAACCACGGACACCCCAGTTCCGGAGGCGTTGTTGGAGCCCCGGGCACTGGAGGAGGAGATCGACTTCATCCTGGATCATGCAGCCATCTACATGGCAAAAGATCCGACCCGGGCCGATGTGAAAAGCGTCTTTGCGGGCCTGCGGCCCCTGGTCAAGACCGGAGAGGAGGAGAGCACCGCATCCATCTCCCGGGACCATTATCTGGTGGTCTCCGAGTCGGGCCTGGTGACCATCACCGGCGGCAAATGGACCACCTACCGGAAGATGGCCCAGGACACCGTCAACCAGGCCCTGCTGATAGCCGGTCTCGACGAGCGGGAGTGCGTGACCAAAAAGCTGAGGATTCACGGATGGCTCAAGCATTTCGACAAGAACGATCCGCTCCACTACTACGGCTCCGACGCGATCCACATCAAAAAACTGGTCAAATCCGATCCGGATCTGGGAAAGAGGCTCCACGGAGATCTCCCCTATATCAAGGCCGAGGTGATCTGGTCCGTCCGTTCCGAGATGGCCCGCACCGTTGAGGATTTTCTGGCCCGAAGAAGCCGGGCCCTTCTCCTGGACGCTCGGGCCAGCATCGAGATGGCAGTGGAGACAGCTTGGCTCATGGCCGAAGAACTGGACCGGGATGAATCCTGGGCCGCAGAACAGGTGAAAGAGTATTCAAAACTGGCCGGGGAGTATTTGCTGACGTAAACCGGACCCGATATATTAAAACCCCTTATATTCAACCCCCGATATTCAAGAGGTGAAGCAATGGCAAAGATCATCATGGCTCTGGATCAGGGCACCACAAGTTCCCGGACCATTCTCTACAATGAAAGGGGCGAGGCCATCGCGATGGCCGGCGAGGAATTCCCCTGCCAGTTTCCCCACTCCGGATGGGTGGAGCAGGAGGCCGACGATATCTGGCGAACCCAGAAGAAGACCATGGAAAAAGCGCTGAAAAAGGCAAACCTCACTCTCGGGGATGTGGAGGCCATCGGCATCACCAACCAGCGGGAGACCGTCATTGCCTGGAACGCGGAGACCGGAAAGCCCGTGGGAAAGGCCATTGTCTGGCAGTGTCGGCGCACCGCGGACTACTGCGATCAGTTAAAGGCCGAAGGATTTGACAAGACCATCCGGGAGAAGACAGGGCTGGTGACGGACGCCTACTTTTCCGGCTCAAAAATCCGCTGGATACTGAGAAACAATACCGAAGCCCGGGAGCTGGCCAACCAGGGAAAGCTGAAGATAGGCACGGTCGATTCCTGGCTCATCTGGAAGCTCACAGACGGCAAAGTCCACGCCACCGATGTGAGCAATGCCAGCCGCACCATGCTCTTCAACATCTACGAGTTGAAATGGGAGCCGGAAATATTGGAAAAACTGGCCATTCCCGAGGATGCCCTGCCCGAGGTGAAGCCCTCCAGCGGACTGTTCGGGAAAACCGACAAGGGGATCTTCGGCCATGAAGTGCCGATCGCAGGCGTCGCTGGGGATCAGCAGGCGGCCCTCTTCGGACAGGCCGGATATGAAAAGGGAATGACCAAGATCACTTACGGAACCGGCTGTTTCATGGTGATGAACACCGGCGCCGAACCGATCCCGTCTCCCTCGGGACTGCTCACCACCATCGCCTGGCAGGTCGGGGATCAGGTGACATACGCGATCGAGGGCTCCGTCTTTATCGCGGGCGCTCTGATGCAGTGGATGCGAGATGATCTCAATCTCTTCCCGGATGTGGACATGACCCAGGATATGGCGACCGCGATCGAATCGACCGAAGGGCTCTATATCGTCCCGGCCTTCGTGGGGCTGGGCGCGCCCTACTGGGACCCCTACGCCAGAGGCATCATCGTCGGGATCACCAGAGCCACAACCAAAAATCACATGGTCAGAGCCGGTCTCCAGTCCATGGCATTTCAGGCCAACGACCTGCTGACCGCGATGGTGAAGGATTCCGGGATTAAAATCAAGATCGTGAAGGTGGACGGCGGGGCAAGTGCGAATGATTACCTGTGCCAGTTCCAGGCCGATATATTAGGGGTGGATGTGAGCCGGCCCCGGAATGTGGAGACCACTGCGATGGGCGCGGCCTATCTCGCGGGACTGGCGGTCGGGGTCTGGCAGGATACTGATCAGATCAAGTCATTCTGGAAGGAGGACCGTCGGTTTCGGCTGAATCAGTCCCAGGAGAAGGTGGACAAATGCCTTCAGGGGTGGCAGCGGGCCGTGGAGCGGGCCAAAGGATGGGCACGGGAGTAATCGCGAAGTTTTGTAGGTGAAATGTCAGGGGTAGGATTTCAGGTTTTTATTGTCAGGGTTCATTGTCTGCGAGTTTCTTTATAGCGCGGCGCGTATGCGTTCAAATTCTTCACAAGCCGAGATTAGTGAATCCGGCGGCAATGTGAGTTGCATATTCTCTCTGCAGAAATCTGCAAGTCTGTCGATAAAGGAATGGGCATGCTTCAGCTCCGAGATCCTGCCATATCTGTTTTTGTAGCTTTCCTTGTCAGCTTCATCGACATTCTCGCCAGCCAGATAGGCAATCCAGGTCTGGATATGCCATTTGGGGATGATGTAGGCGATTGGCTCATGATTGCCTCTGGGAGACAGAAGTTTCGCTTCCAGGTTGGATTTTACCTGGTCAATGGAATATTCATCTGCATCCTGAATCACCAGCAGGATCGTCGAAGCGTGCCGCCTGCGGAGCGCTTCGGCTTCCAGGGAAAGAGTGTCCTCCACATGTTTTTTTCCGGATCACTTTCCGTTTGGGTAAGTTGAAACCCGGATTGCGCGGGGTTTTACCCCCCATCCCTTTTTCAGGAAACATTTGATGAACACCTCATGGGCTCTGTCTTCACAGAGAATGATAATTTGTGATGCTTTACTCATTTTCCCATCCCCGCGCCATGACTTCTGCCGGCGGCAGTTCGGCTATTTGGGGGAAAGGTTTTACAACCACATGTGCCCCCGCCTGCCGGGAAAACCACAGCTCCGATCCTCTTGCCATCCTGTTCACAATTTCAGGATGATGAGAAATGATCAACGCCTGTTTGTCCTGTTCGTCGCAGATGTCGTTAAGGTTTTCAAGCCAGGGTTGGATTTCACGAATTGAAATGAAGTTGTCCGGCTCGTCGATCAGCACGGTCGAAAAGATCCCGGTGCGCAACGATTCCAAAATGGAACCGGATGAATCAGCAGAATCTTTTCCAGCTCTTCCCTGAACCGAATTAAAGGGGTGTTGTCATCCCGCTGGGCAATTGTGGGAATCACCGATCGATGCTGGTTCGCGGGAAAAACCGCACCCTCTTCTGTTGTATTGGTATTCCGGTTGATGTGGTATAGATGCGCCTCCTGCCCGTCGAACAGGAAGAATGTCGAATCTTTCCAGTTCAATTCCTCCCGTCTGATACGCTGTTTATCTTCCTGATCTGCATATTCAATGGTCAATTCGTATTTGTACACCTCGCCAGCGATGGTCAGGGAGAATCCAAAGGTCTGTTCTTTCCTTGTATCCCAGGCTGTCAGGCTGTTTCTTTTGAAAATATCATCTGCGTGTTCACCGCGCATCAGCCGTTGCACGAAACGGATTGCATCCATCACGGAGGTTTTGCCTGAACCATTGTCCCCGAGCCAGAGTTGAAAGTCGCCCGGCTTGATCCGGAAATTTGTCAGGCATCGAAAATTGTCGATATAGATTTCATTTATCATCGGTCGATTTCCTCAGTATCCGAAGCTTTCATACCTTCATCAGCGCCTTGAGTGCGCGATCCAGACTGGGAGAATTTTCCGCCGCGCGCGCCGGTACCCATAATTTGTCAACAAAATCACACAGCACCTCATTGTACCGCGGGCCAATGTGCGCCGAACCTTTCGGCAGCATCTCTCGATGGATCTTCTTCTTTCCCTTTCGGCGAATCACCTTCAAAAGATGTTCCTTGGGGTCATCCAACCGGTCCGGATGGATTGAAAAGTTCGCAGCCGGAATTCCGATGTATTCAGCCCAGGCCGCATGGTCTGCGATTATCCAGGATTCCACCTCCCTTACAGCAACCCTGAAGATACACTGAGATGGCAGATTTACAGGATCTCCCTGCGGGATGGCAAACCAGTCGCGGATTAGGGCACAGGCGCATTCAACGGTGTCGAGATCTGTCAATATTAAAGTATGGCTTCCGGATCTCGCCATGTTCAGGAAAGCTTGGCATCTGCTCTTGATGTCGCCGTGGCCTCTCATAATAGCGGGGAATCCATTGCGAAAGACGAGGCGGCGGCTCAATCGGTCGTTGCGGGTTGCCACCAGCTTTTGCGCTATGGCGGCGCTGGGGGCATCTTCAACAAAGGCGAAACAGTGAATATCCGTCATATCAGATGCTCTGTACCATTGCCCCGGTTTGCGGAAGAAGAATGTCCGCGGCTGAAAGTCCGGCTCTCATTGCTTCAATCTCCGCATCAGAGGGGAGAAGAACCTTTGTGGCTTCACCGCCTTTCCCCGGCTGGAGGATCAGAAAGTTGCCGTCGATGCTCTTGTTTGACAGCAACATTTCACTGTGGGTACTCACCAGAATCTGACCCTCGGATTTCTTCCGCTTTCGGGTCTTGTAGAGCAATTCCGGAATTTGTTCGACAACGGCCTTATGAAGTGACAACTCGGGTTCTTCCAACAGAATCATTTTATTGGAAGAAAGGAGGGTCCAGAGCATTGCAAGCAGCCGCAAAGTGCCATCGGAGAATTGGTCTTCTCTCTGCCACCCCGCATTGGGCCGCCAGTGGTTATATAGCATCTCGAGGTGAGGTCTGCCCGTTGTCTCGTCCTTTTTGAACTGCAACCGCTCCAGATTCGGGATGACCTTCAGAAGAATCTCCTCGATGGTGCGAAGGCGGAAGTCGCGTGTGCGCTTTTGTGTTCCTGAGATTTCATCCAGTAACCCTTGTCCGAAGGGATCGGCCTCCAGGTGTCTCAAGGAGAGCTGCTCGCTGAATTTAAGAAGTTGCGGCACAAGATGCAAATAGAGAACATCAGAGAAGAAATTTGACACCTCGCGATAATCGCGGTTCATGTTGATCTGTTCGAGATAGGTTTGAATTCTTCTCTCCGGATCAGCTTCGTCATCCGGGTCAGGACGTCCGAACAACTGTTTCTCTTTTCTCCATACCTCTTCTTTAAGAACGATCGGCCGCTGTTTCCCTTTCCCTTCGTAGTTGATCCAAAGCTTATAGCTCCAGTCCGGCAGCTCCCCGGTATTCTCCAGATCTTCCCGGAATTCGAACTCCAGGGCTACCCACGCCGGTTTCCGTGCTGCCAGACTTCGTATTTTTTTTAGCCCCCCGCGCGAGTCTATCGCCTGCTGAAGACCGCCGCCCTTGGGATTGACGATATCCCTCATGAAACGTAAGACATCCAGCAGGTTGGATTTGCCTGATGCGTTAGGGCCGATAAGATATACCGTCTCTTTGAGGTTCACATCGACGCTGGTAAAATTACGCCAGTTTTGTAATTTTAAATTGGATATGTACATCTTTATTCTCCGCTGATTCTCATCCGGCAGTCTCCATCAGGATCTCATTCCGAAAAGCAGCCCGTTGAAGCCGCTTTGGGGCTTGATCATAACATCGGTCAGTTTCCGGCTGCCCCCTTTCTGTAGATCAATGCGATAGGAAAACCCGGAGCTGTAGGATTGGTCAGGTGGCCGAACTTATGATCAAGCCCGGTTATCTTTTTCACCGGCATTTGCCGGACGAGCCTTTCATCTTCACGGTTTCCGAACTCGATGATCGTTTTATCCATCTGTTCAGATACCCTGCGCTGAGATGAATAGGATGTTGCAAGAAACGGA
>JAABSP010000016.1 GCA_011390345.1 Desulfobacteraceae bacterium | reverse complement strand
AGAGCTGTCTTAATTTCAACCTCAAGATCACCTTGGTCCGGCGTTTCTTCCCCTTCATTCTTTCCCGCAACCAGCAGGGTACATTCCCCCTTAACCTCCCCCCGCGCTTGCAATTCCTGGGCAATCTCCGAAAGCGCCCCTCTAAAAAACTCCTCATACCGCTTGGTCATCTCCCGGCCCAACATTCCCTGCCGGTCTCCGAAGACCTCGATCATCTCCTTGATCAGTTGGAGAATCCGCCTTGGTGATTCATAGAATACAATGGTTTGGGGGAGAGTGGCAATATCTTTCAAAAATGTATGGCGCCGGGCCCGCTTTTTTGGGGCAAACCCTACAAAGGTGAACGCATCCGTGGGAAGGCCGGAGACTGAGATCGCGGCCATCGCGGCAGATGCCCCGGGTATCGGAACCACCGAAACGCCGGCCTCGATCGCGGCCCTGACGATGCGAAAGCCGGGGTCTGAAACCGACGGCGTCCCTGCATCCGAAACCAGTGCCACGAATTCGCCTTCTCTGATCTGCCGGATCAGTTCTTCGGCCCTTTGGGCCTCGTTGTATTCATGACAGGAAATCAGACGGGTTCGGATATCATGTGCGGAAAGAAGCCGCGCGGTCAGGCGGGTATCTTCGGCCGCCACCAGATCGACGCTCTTCAGCACCTCCAGTGCCCGCAGGGTAATGTCGGAAAGGTTGCCGATGGGCGTCGCCACCACATAGAGCCGGCCCACCTCTTTACCATTCTCTCCGCTATCCATACGCGAGATCAAAGGCGTTTTTTATGATCTCGATCTTCCCCTGCTGAATCGAAACCACATCAAAGCGCGCCCTGCTGTTCATCAGCCGCTTCTCTTTCAGATAATAGAGCGCGGCCATGGAGAGCTTGCGCTGCTTTGCCGGTGTAATTCCCCATTTCGGGCTTCCGTACCGCTCCGAACGCCTCGCCTTCACCTCGATAAAGACGATGACCTCTCCATCTTTGGCAATGATGTCGATCTCGCCGCCCCGGGTTCGGTAGTTCTGCCCGACGATCTCATATCCCTTCTCCTGCAGATGGGAGAGGGCCGCGGACTCGCTTTTCCGGCCGAATTGCTGGTCAGCGTTCAGCATTTTTTAAATCGTGTCGTCAAATGGCAGCTTCGGCAAGCGGGGCAAAATACTCCTTCACACCTTTAAAGGATCGCCGGTGAATGGGGCAGCAGCCGAACCGGAGGATGGCCCCTTTGTGGCTCTTTGTCGGATATCCTTTGTGGCCGGAAAAGCCGTACTGCGGGTATTCCTCGTGATACCGGCACATGAGCCGGTCCCGGGTCACCTTCGCGACGATGGAGGCCGCAGAGATGGAGATGCTCAGGGCATCCCCCTTTGGAATGGCCTCCTGGGATAGTTGCAACGGTGTTTGAAAGGTTCCGTCGATGAGCAGATGGTCCGGCAGAGGGGAAATGTTCTGTACCGCGATGGCCATCGCGAGAAGAGATGCCTGCAGGATGTTGATCCGGTCGATCTCGGCCGGGTCGATGATCCCGATGCCTATGGCCAGAGCCTTTTCATAGATCCGATCATAGCAGATCTCCCGCTTACCCGGGGTGAGCTTCTTTGAATCGGTGATCTCCCCGGCACGAAAAGAGCGGGGCAGGATCACGGCCGCGGCAACGACGGGGCCGGCCAAAGGCCCCCGGCCCGCCTCGTCGATGCCGGCAATGCGCGCATATCCTTTTTCAATCGCCTGCTTTTCAAACGTCCAGGCGTCTGCCATAAGCCCTCCCTTGCAGGGGCGCTCAGGATACTCTCCGCTCCTTGAGCCGTGCCGCTTTGCCCCTGAGATTTCTCAGGTAATAGATCTTGGAGCGGCGGACTTTGCCCTTTGTCAGCACCTCGATTTTGTCGATGACCGGCGAATGGGTCATAAATGTCCGCTCCACACCGACGCCGTAGGAGACCTTCCGCACCGTAAATGAGGCATTGGCAAGGCCGTTCTTCTTGCTGATCACCACTCCCTGAAAGACCTGAATCCGCTCTTTCTCCCCTTCTTTGATCTTCACATGCACCTTGACGGTATCTCCGGGCTGGAAATGGGGGATATCGAGCCGCATCATCTCCCGCTGGATCTGCTCTATTACATTCATGGCGTTTTTTCTCCCTAAAAAATAAACCTAAAAAATAAAAACGTATAAATAGAAAAAATGGTTGACGATTTATTCGATTTGTTTTGCGGTTCTCTCTCTTTACGGCTGCCGATCTCCGGCCAGCCGATCCAGGATGATGGATGCGGCCGATCGGACCGACAGATGATTGTATTCGCCGGGCCCTTTGACAGGGGCCAGGGCAAAGTCTGCACTATCCTTTACCGATTCGGCAAGCCCCCAGGCTGTGCCGAAGAGCAGAAGATAGGCTGCCGGGCCATCTTCTCCTGAGAGCATCCGCCGGAAGGCTTCAAAGGAGAGGCTCTTCTCCCGGGCCTTCGCGCCCGTGACCACCTGCTTGGGAGAGATGCCTGTCTCCTCCCGGATCTCATCCAGAGCCGATTCGAGGGTGCTGCAGATGCGGATCAGGGAGAGCGCCTCCTTCCGGTCCGCATTGTAGGTAGCCCCGTACCCGGAGGTCCAATGGGAAATCAGCTTTCGGCTCAGGGCCTGCTGATCCGAAAGGGGCGTCACCACATAGTATCCGCTCACGCCGTATGTCCTGCCGGCTCTGGCGATGTCATGCAGGTCGATGTTCGTGACGGCCGACGTGATGATCTCGCCGTTCTTATTGACCACCGGATGGTGGATCAGCGCCACATAGAGTCTGGCTTTGAATGATTCCTTCAATCTCCCTGCACCATCTTTTAAGGATGTCGATCTCCTCGCGCGTCAATGGACGATTCTGGGGACGGTTCTGCGGACGGTTTTCCAGAAGATCGGGCCGCTTCAAAAATGTCCGGATCAGTCCGCTCTCCAGTCGCCATTGCTCGATCTTCGCATGATTTCCCGAGAGCAGCACCTCGGGAACCGGGGTTCCTTCGAAGTGCGGGGGCCGGGTGTAGTGGGCATGCTCTAAAAGGTCTTCGGAAAAGGAGTCCTTCCCGGCCGAATCCTCCCCGCCGAGAACCCCCGGAATGAGCCGGACCACCGCATCGATGACGGCCATGGCCGCGATCTCTCCGCCGGTCAGCACATAGTCGCCGATGGAGATCTCCTCGTCGATATAATCTTCAATGATCCGCTCGTCAACCCCTTCATAGCGGCCGCAAACGAAAATAAGCCCGTCGAGCTGTGAAAGCTCGCGGGCCGCTCGCTGATCAAATACCCGACCCTGGGGCGTCAGCAGTACTGTCCGGGACCAGGGATGCTTCTCCCTTGCCGCACGAATGGCCGCGGAGAGCGGCTCCGGCTTCATCACCATGCCGCATCCGCCGCCGTAGGGCCGATCATCGGTTACATGATGGCGCCCCTCGGCATAATCTCTGATGTTCACGGCCGAGGCGGAGATCGCCTCCCCCTCGATGGCTCTGCGGATGATCCCGTGTTCCCAGAACCCGGGGAACATCTCGGGAAAGATCGTCAGTACGGTTATATCCATCGAAAACGCGGTTCAGCCTCTATCTCTGACTCCGGTATCTCTGACTCCGGCGCTGAAGCTTTCTGCCGGAAAGAGAGACCCGCAAAAGCCTTTTTGGACTCCATACGGAAACAGATGATGATGGATCAAAGCCCTTCCGGCAGGGCCACCCGCATGGTTCGGGCCCCGATATCGATCGAGACCACAACGCTTTTGACGGCCGGAATCAGGGTCTCCTTTTCCCGGTTCCGAATCACATAGACGTCATTGCCGCCGGTGGGCATAATCCGGGTGAGCCGGCCCAGGTAGGCATCGTCGATGGTGTAAACCCCGAGGCCGATCAGGTCAGACCAGTAATACTCCTCTTCCCCGGGTTCCGGAAGATCGGCCCGCGAGACCAGAATCTCCGCGCCGACCATTCCTTCTGCGGCATTCCGGTCTTCGATCCCCGCAAGCAACATCTGCACGCCTCCTTTTCGGGGATTCGTCTCCTGAATGGCATAGACCTTGTCACTGCCCTTGGGAAAACGAAAGATCAACTCATCCGTCTCATCGAAAAAGGTGGGAGATTCGGCATAGGAGAGGACTTTCAGCCCTCCCCGGATGCCATGAACCCCGACTACCTTTCCGATTATGAGAAGATCATCGTCTGGCTTCACGGATTTTTCGCGATCTATTCGAGGATTTCGAGAACCGTCCGTTTCTTGACCTTGGCGGAGGCCGCGCTCAGAATCGTTCGCATGGCTCTGGCGGTTCGGCCCTGTTTCCCGATGACTTTGCCCAGATCCTCTTTGGCGACTTTGAGTTCCAGCACGGAAGTCTGATTTCCCTCTACCTCTTCCACAGATACCTGATCCGGATTGTCTACCAGCGCCTTGGCAATATACTCGATCAACTCTTTCATAGCTCCGTCTCCTTATTGGCGGTAAGCATTAGGGGAAGAGATAACCACGGCTTTCCGAGTCATCAGGGATAAATGTAGCAGATTTGAGGCCCGTTGTATATAAAAAAACGGTAATATTAAGGATTAAGCAGGGTTGTTGAAAACCCCCTCCCGCTTGAAAATGCTCTTCACCGTGTCGGTGGGGATGGCGCCCTGATCCATCCAGTATCGGATCCGCTCGTCTTTGAGATTTACGCCGGCCGGCTCTACAAGAGGATTGTAAGTTCCCACGACTTCCAGAAAACGGCCGTCTCTTCGGGCCTCCTGGTCCGCCACAACGATCCGGTAAAAGGGACGCTTCTTAGCGCCGTGTCTGGCCAAACGGATTTTTACTGACATCTCTTTTCCACTCTCCCTGAAATAAAATTAAGATAAGAATAAGTTATACTGAAATGATAATGCTCAAATGACAATAAGGACTAATTGAAAGATCAAAAGGGCATTCCTTTGCCGAGGCCCTTCATGCCGCCCTTGGTGAACTTCTGCACGAGCTTCATGGACTGTTTGTAATTTTTCAACAGCCGGTTGACATCCTGCACCGTTGTTCCGCTCCCTTTTGCAATCCGCTGGCGCCGGCTGCCGTTTAAAATCGTATGGTTCCGCCGCTCCTGGAGGGTCATGGAGTTGATGATCGCCTCGATCCGGACCAGCTCCCGCTCGTCCACCTGAAAGTTTTTCATCTGCTTCATCTTGTTGAAGCCGGGGATCATGCCGAGAAGGTCCTCCAGAGGGCCCATCTTCCGAACCTGAACCATCTGATCCCGGAAGTCCTCCAAAGTGAACTGGTTCTTCCGCAGCTTCTTTTCCAGGTCAGCGGCCTTCTCCTCGTCCACAGCGGACTGGGCCTTTTCAATGAGGGTGAGGACATCTCCCATGCCGAGGATGCTTGATGCGAGCCGGTCCGGATGGAAGGGCTCGAGTTCGGAGAGCTTTTCTCCCACGCCCATGAACTTGATCGGCTTTCCGGTGACCGATTTGATGGAAAGGGCTGCACCGCCGCGGGCGTCCCCGTCCATCTTGGTGAGGATCACGCCGCCGATGTCGAGCGTGTCATCAAAGGATTTTGCGATGTTGACCGCATCCTGACCCGTCATCGCGTCGGCCACCAGCAGGATGTCTGCCGGCTTCAGCTTGTCCCGGATGCGGATGAGTTCTCCCATCAGCTCCTCGTCGATGTGGAGGCGGCCCGCAGTGTCGATGAGCATCACATCGCACCCCTCCTTTACGGCTTCGGCCCTTGCCGCGAGGCAGATTTCGACCGGGTCCGCATCGGTCTTTGACGGGTAGACCGGGACCGAGAGCTGTGAACCGAGCTTCTGAAGCTGCTCTATGGCCGCTGGCCGGTAGACATCGGCCGGAACCAGATACGGATTTTTTCCGTTCTTCCTGAGATAGATCGAAAGCTTGCCGGCAGAGGTGGTCTTACCGGAGCCCTGAAGTCCTACGAGCATGATCGGGATCGGGTGGGGGCCTTCGAGGCTCAGCTCCTGGTTCTCCTGGCCCATGAGCGCGGTCAGCTCGTCATTGACGATCTTGATGATCTGCTGGCCCGGGGTGAGGCTTTTGAGAACTTCCTGGCCCAGTGCCCGGCCTTTGACCTGCGCGATGAACTCTTTGGCGACCCTGTAGTGGACATCGGCTTCGAGAAGCGCCATCCGGACCTCCTTGAGGCCCTCCTCGATGTTCTTCTCGGTCAGCTTGCCCTGTCCTTTCAGTTTTTTGAAGACGCCGTCCAGTCGGCTGCTCAGGTTTTCAAACATCTTTCCTTTCCACCTTTTTTTCGGTTGAACTAAATTCTTGAACGTAATATATTCGTTCTGTTATGTCAAGGGAAATAGAAAAGAGCGAGGGAGCTGGAGGGTTTTTTGCAGACGGGTGAAAAGGACCAAAAGGACGTAAGGGACATAAAGGACCTTTCGAGAGAGGAGCTTTCAGCCTGGCTTGGGGAGCGGGGGATCGCGCCTTATAGGGCCGGGCAGATCCTGAAGTGGATCTATAATCGGGGTGCGGATGATTTTTCTCTTATGACCGATCTCAACAAGGAGATCCGGGGGCTGCTCTCGGAGTGGTTTGTTGTAGAGCGGCTATCAGTGGAGAAGATCGAGCGGTCCGGGGACGGCTCCGTGAAATACCTCTTTGGGCTGCGGGACCGCAACCATCTGGAGAGCGTGCTGCTGCCGGAGCGGGATCATTATACGATCTGCGTCTCCAGCCAGGTCGGGTGCGGCCAGGGGTGCGGCTTCTGCATGACCGCATCCGGGGGATTTATCCGGAACCTTACCGCGGGGGAGATCATCGCGCAGATCCGGGATATCGGAAAATATCTTGAAGATGAACATGGGGCACAAGGGATGCCCCTGAAAAATATCGTCTTCATGGGAATGGGAGAGCCGCTGGCCAATTACAAAGCGTTGGTCAAAGCCCTTTCCATCATCACGGACGGCTCTTTTGGGCTGGCCTTTTCCGCGCGGCGGGTGACGGTCTCGACCGCGGGGCTGGTTCCGAAGATCCGGGCACTGGGAGAGGAGACCCGGGCAAATCTTGCGGTCTCGCTCAATGCCACGGACAACGAGACCCGAAGCCGGCTAATGCCCATCAACCGGCGCTACCCCATCGAGGCATTGATCGAGGCCTGCCGGAGCTTTCCCCTCCGGTCGAACCGGCGGATCACCTTCGAATATATCCTGATCCAGGGGGTCAATGATTCGGAAAAGGATGCCTATGCCCTGGCAAAGCTGCTCCATCCGGTCCGGGCCAAGATCAATCTGATTCCCTTTAATGAACATCGGGCCTGCGGATTCCAGCGCCCCGATCCGGCAACGGTCGATCGGTTTCATCAGATCCTGCTTTCAAAGAACTATACCACCTTCATCCGGCAGAGCAAAGGGACAGATATCGCAGCGGCCTGCGGACAGTTGCGGGCAAATACCCTCTGTCCCAAAAAGGAATGGCCGGAGAGATCGACCTCGGGCCATTCCTGATTTGGAAAACCTGGATTTGGAAAACCTGAATTTGAAAAGAGTATCCGATCCCTCTCCTTCGCCTCCTGTTTTTCAGTCCATCGCGTCCATTATGTCCATCAAGTCCACAAAAAAATCCTGACAAGCCCGTTTTACAAAAACCTTACTCGTTGGCCGCGATGGGCATCTCGGAACCGGCACCCTTCTCCTCCGAGACAAATGCCGCATTCATGGCCTCGTCGATCCGATCCACGATGACGAACTCCAGATCCTTTCTCACCTCGTCGGGCAGCTCATCCAGATCATTCTCGTTTCTTCTCGGAAGGATCACGGTCTTGAGCCCGGCACGATGTGCGGCCAGCACTTTCATCTTGATTCCGCCCACCGGCATCACCCGACCTCTCAGCGTCACTTCACCGGTCATGCCGATATCCCCGCGAAGCGGCTTGTCACTGAAGAGGCTCGCCATGGCCAGCACCATCGCGATGCCGGCAGAGGGCCCGTCCTTAGGGATCGCGCCGGCCGGCACATGGAGATGGACATCGGTCTTTTCGAACCCGTCCGGATCGACCCCAAGCGCCAGAGCCTTGGACCGCACATAACTGTGCGCGATCTGAGCGCTCTCCCGCATCACATCCCCGAGCTGTCCTGTCAGGGTCAGCCCGCCCTTGCCCTTCATCCGGGTCGCCTCGATAAAGAGGATGTCGCCGCCGGTCGCGGTCACCGCAAGGCCCGTGGAGATCCCCGGAATCTCGATATTTTCTGAGATCTCCGATTCGAACTTCTCCTTCTTCAGATAAGTCCTCACAAGCTCCGGGGTGATGACCGCCCTGGTCTGCTCTTTGCCCACGATCCGTACCGCGCTCTTCCGGCAGACCGTTCCGATCTGGCGCTCCAGGTTCCGGACACCGGCCTCCCGGGTGTAATCCCGGGTGATCTTGGCAATGGCCTCGTCCGTGAAGCTGATCTCATCCTCCCGCAGCCCGTTGGCCCGCATCTGACGGGCAACCAGGTGGCGCTGCGCGATCTGAACCTTTTCATACTCGGTGTAGCCGTCGAGCTGGATGATCTCCATCCGGTCCCGCAGAGGCGCGGGGATGGTCTCCAACTGGTTGGCCGTGGTGATGAAGATCACGTCGCTCAGGTCGAAATCGACATCGAGGTAGTAATCCCGGAACGCCTTGTTCTGAGCCGGGTCCAACACCTCCAGCAGGGCGCTGCTCGGGTCTCCCCGCCAGTCGCTGCCGACCTTGTCCACCTCATCGAGCATAAAGACCGGGTTTCTCGTTCCGGCCCGCTTGATGGCCTGGATGATACGCCCCGGCATCGCGCCGATGTAGGTTCTCCGGTGGCCCCGGATCTCGGCCTCGTCTCTCATGCCGCCGAGGCTCATCCGGGTGAACTCCCGGCCTAAAGAACGGGCAATGCTCTGGCCGAGACTCGTCTTTCCCACCCCCGGAGGGCCGGCAAAACAGAGGATCGCGCCCATGGCTTCGGGAAAGGCATCCTTGGAGTCGGCCTCCTTCTCCGCGGCACGCTTCTGCACCAGGGTCCGCACCGCGAGATATTCGATGATCCGATCCTTGACCTCTTCCAGATCATAGTGATCCTCATCAAGCACCTTTCGGGCGTTTTCGATGTCAGACTGATCCTCGCTCATCTCGTGCCAAGGCAGGTCCACCATCCAGTCGAGATAGGTCTTGATGACCGAATGCTCCGGCGAATGGGGAGACATGGTGGAAAACCGCTTCAGCTCCCGCTCGGCCTCCTTCATGGCTTCTTCGGGAAGGTTCGCGTCCTCCAGCTTCATCCGGAACTCGTCGGCCTCGGACTGCCCCTCTTCCGGCTCTCCGAGTTCCTTTTGGATCGCCTTGAGCTGCTGCCGGAGAAAGTACTCCCGCTGGGCCTTGTCCATCTCCCCCTTGGCCTCGGACTGGATCTTCTGTCCAAGAGAGAGGACCTCTTTCTCTCTGGAGAGATGGGAGACCAGGGTTCTCAGCTTCTCCTTCACGCTGTCCATGGCCAGGATCTGTTGTCCTTTGGCCACATCGAGGCCCAGGTTGCTCGCCACCAGATAGACGAGATAACGGGGCTCTTTGACCTGATTCAGAAAATCGACGGCCTCCTTGGGAAGGTTGGGCGAAAGATTGATGAACTCCTGCGCCAGCTCCCTGAGGGTCCGCTGGAGCGCGTCCAGCTCCACACTGTCTTCCACCTGATCCGGGACCAGTTGGATCCGTGCCCTTAAATAGGGGTCATCGGAAAGCCAGTGCTCCACCTGAAACCGTTCGATCCCCTGGACGATCACCTGGAGAGTGTTGTCCGGCGCGCGCATGATCCGCTCGATCCGGGCAACCGTTCCGATCTCATGGGTCTGTCCCGGCTTCGGCTCCTTGATAGAGGCGTCCTTCATGCTGACCAGTCCGATGAGCCGGTCTCCCTTGAATGCCTCGTTGATGAGCTGCACGGATCGGGGAATCCCCACCGCAAGCGGCAGCACCGCATGGGGGAAAGCCACGGTATTGCGCAGGGGAAGAATCGGGATCTCCTGCGGGATGTCGTCACTCTTTTTTGTGATATCTTCTTTTATCTGGTTTTCTTCGACGCTCTCCTGAGATTCAGGAGCCGCGTTTTCATGGATATTTTTTTCATCTATATTCATTGCGTCACCTTGATTTCCTTATCGATGAGTATCATATTTTCAACTTGATCTAATTGGGGGTGAAAGCTTTGGATGACGATGTTTCCTTCTTTCATTTATTTATGTTCGCTACTTTCCGTTTCCCCATAAAGATAAGTTCATGATCGCGTTTGTACACCCCTGTAATGTTGAATACTTGCAAATTTATCGGGAAAACCGGTTCTCCCGCAACTCTGAGGAGGGGGGCTGATGGGCCCCCGGATGTTCCGGATTTCCGGCAGCAGTTTCAGAGAATGGAGGTTGTTTTGAAGATATCTGTGGAAAAGATCCCGGTCCAAGGTCTTTTTCTGGAATTTGGTAAGGCTGCAGAGGAATTTCCGGTCCTCTGGGAGATGGAAAAGGGTGGGGAGTGCCGCTTTCTCTCCCCGATCATGGTCCAGATGAAGGTGGGATGGGTTCGGGATATGGTGGAGGCTATCGGATTTGTGGAAACCCAAGTCAGCATCCCGTGCCGGCGCTGCATCGAACCGGTGGAACTGCCCCTGAAGCGGGATTTTTCCATCTATTTCACCCGGAACATGCCCGAGCTGGATGCCCCCGCAGCCGATGAGGGGACCGAGATGGCCACGGAACTGGTGGGGCTTTTTCCCTTTGCGGGGACCGAGATCGACCTGACGGAGATGATTCAGGAGCAGGTGGTGATCGGGGTTCCGGCCTGGCCTGAGTGTGATGAGAGCTGCAAGGGGCTCTGTCCCGGATGCGGAAAAGACCTCAACCGGGGCTCCTGCGGGTGCGAGACCGAGACCGTCGATCCGCGGTTTGCGGTGCTGAAGAAGCTGAAGCTGGACAAGTAGGCTTTTAAAAGGGGCAGGAACTTCCTGGCTATCTTTTGAAGCCCTATCCTTTGAGGCCCCCGCGCTTTTTCCGCCGCTGCCGTTTGGTAAAGGGCTGTCTCCGGAGCAGCACATAGGTCGCACCGGCCCCTCCGTCGCATTTCCGGGCGCTGGAATAGGCGATGACCCATTTGCGCCAGGGGCCGTAGCTGAGCCACTCCTGAACCTTGTTCTTCAGCACCGGCTTTGCCGGAGACGAGAGCCCCCGGCCATGGACGATCAGCACCGCGCGTTTGCCGGTGTAGATGGATTCTTTCAAAAACCGGTCCACGGCCTCTTCGGCACGTTCCACCCACATCCCGTGAAGATCGATATGGGCCTGGATGGAGAAATCCCCCCGGTGAAGGCGCTTTGCGATCTCGGGATTGTCGCAGTACCGGGCATCTTCGATATATTCAGGGGTCTGCGCCACCACAAAGCCGTGCCCCTGCTCTACAAGCTTTGTCAGCCGTTCCAAAGACTCCCGGTCGATATCCCGATCTATATTCGGCTCGATCCGCCGGACCCGGGGGGGCTCAGGCAGAACCCGGTGTTCGATTTCCGTACAATTTTTCCGACAAAGCGGGGTGACATCTGCCATGGCCATCCGAAAGAGTTCCTCGTCGGTTGAGGCTTCTTTGAAGATTTCCTTGGGAACGGTCTCTATGGGCTTTATGCGCTCTATGGACTCTATGGGTTCTCTTCCCCGGGGCACGGAAAAGGACTCTTTTTCCAGCAGGGATTTGAGTTCTTCAAAGGGTCTGTATCCGGTGGACAGGGTGCGATCTTTTCTCCGACGGTCTGATCCGGACATGAATTCTCCTCCTTTCCGCCGGTTGTTTATACTCCTTGTATATACTCAATTGGGATAACCGCACTTCATCCCGGGTTCAAGGGAAAATTTCGATCCGCCCCTTTCCGGCCCGGAATTTGAAATAGTGAGCCAGGATCTTATCATGGTCGAACGCGATGGGAGAGGGCAGGCTCTCCTTTCGAAAGAGTGCCAGGTTCTTCGCGTCGTCCCCGGCCTCGGGAACGCCGTGGGCCATCGCGATATAGACCGTTGTGATGGTGTGCTGCCGGGGGTCCCGGTCCGGGTCAGAATAGGTGTGGAACTGCTCCAGCAGGGTGACGTCCAGGCCGGTCTCCTCTCTGGCCTCCCGCATGGCGGCCTGCTCCAGGGATTCGCCGTAATCGACAAATCCGCCCGGGATTGCCCACCCCAAAGGAGGATTTTTCCGCTCGATCAGGATGATGCCTTCAGCGGTTTCGATGATGATGTCTACCGTGGGGATCGGATTCCGATATTCTTCTGATTCGCTCATGCAGATCCTCGTTTCTCTGTCCGCTCCATTCAAGGGGAAATCGCAGGGATGACTTCTGCCCGCGATCGGGGTTCAAAGCATCTGAAGGGTTTCAGCATAGCACGCTTTCCGATTCCTGCGCAAGGTGGGGGAGCCTTGATTCTTTCCTATCGCCAGAAACGCATCTGTTCGGCCTTTGCAGAAGTTCTGGGCAGCGCCGCGATCCGTGCCCGCACCAGC
>JAABSP010000015.1 GCA_011390345.1 Desulfobacteraceae bacterium | reverse complement strand
CCTCCCAGAATTCCGACAAACAAACGGAGCCCAAGGCTTGCGGTTGTCATTCTCACTGACAGATCACCGGGAATCGATGCGGCCGGGGTTCTGACCGCCTCCCGCATCCGAAGGGCCGGGAGTTCTTTTTTCAATGCCCGTTTCCATGCACCTGCCAGGGCCGAACGGTTCTGCGCCCTTTGGACCATATCGGCATTGATCTTTTCGATCTCTTTGGGCGCCAGCGGCGGGTCCGGCATGCCGAGCCGATCCATCCCGCTTTCGATCCGGCTTCCCTCAAAAGAGACCCCCACAAATGCCCGAAATCTCCGGATCAGCGACTCCAGATCCCCGCCCGGCTCCCGCTCCCCCGGCTCGATACAGACCAGATGCCAGATATTGGCCGTCTTCTCCGGGTTTCCGGCCTGAGTCCGGATGGCCCGGCCCCGCATCTGGTTGGAGAGCACCCAGGACCCGACCCAGGAGGCCAGAATCAGGGAATTGATCCAGGGCGCGTCCCATCCCTCCCCGAGCAGGGATTTGGTTCCCACCAGCACATTGATTCTCCCCAGCCGAAAGAGTTCGGTCATCAGGCGCACCATCCTTTTTCCGGTCTCACCGGCCCCGGAGACGACCATAAAATCGGGATCATGAGGCAGCGGGGAAAAGGCGAGCTGGGAGAGTTCGGCCTCGAGTTCGACCGCAATGATCTCCAGATCGGCCACCGCATCCCCCGGAATGACCACCAGGGAACCGCTCAGGATGCCGGGCCGGATCTTCCAGAGATGCTCCCTGCGAATCCGCTCGAAGATCGGAACCACGCCGATCCGGCGCAGGGGCCGGTCATCGCCCACGGCTTCGGGCATATCCCCGGCATAGATGAAATCGGTCAGGATCACCATCCGCAGCCCATCCCTCAGGGATTCGCTTTCGATCTTTACGATCTCGATGATGCTGGAAAGCTTTCCCACGCTTCTGGTCAGGGTTTTGCGGATCTTCCCGGTCCCTCGTAAAACCACCTTTTTCCGCTCGATCGCGCCCATGCGGGAAAGATGGCGCCGAATCTCCTTCAGCCGGGCATCGGCCCCGGCATCCGATTGATCCTCCTGATTCTCCTGATTCTCCATGAAGAGGAGGTGGGTCAGCAGAATCTCCAGCCATTCCGGGTCCAACCGGGGAATCTCCCGCTTTTCGACGCCCAGAAGGCCGGCCGCCTCTTGGGAGATCCACCGATCCACATGCTTTAAAAAGATCAGCATCGCGGAGAAGAACTCGGTTCTGTCGAAGATCGCCTCCATATGCGTGTCCGGATGGACCAGCCAGGGGTGGGATTCGATCGGGTCGATGAAATCGAAATCGAGGTAGAGATCCGAACAGAATTGGTCCACGCTCTTCCGGAATGTCCTGATGGGCCCATCTTCGGAATCGGCCGGGGAGGAGAGGAAGAGATAGTCCTGATGGGGGCAGAGGTTCTCCTCGATCATCAGCTCAGGAACGCTGATCTGCGCATCCACGGGGCCGCAGAGGGATTTATAACGCTCCCATTCGGCCGCGGAGACATCCAGCGGCGGCGTCGCGGTGAGGGCCACGACCGTCGGGTTCTCGAGCTTTTTGACCAGTGCGGTCAGGCTCTTCCACCACTCGTTTCTCAGGTGGTGCGCCTCGTCGACCACAAGGGTGCCGATTTTTGCCCGAAGAAGCGGGGAGAAAGGGTTTTTGCCGCGCTTTTTGTGCATCCGGTGAACCGCATGATAGGTGGCCGCGGTCAGGATGGCCGGCTGGTCCGGGTCCGTAGAGATCCAATCTGAAGAAATCCGGTCCGGGGGGATCGGGTCCGAAGAGATCTGGTCCGGTCCCTGGTCCAACTGGGGCAGGAAGAGTTCCACGAACCGGTCGATCCATTGATCCCGGATCGCGAGGGTCGGGGCCAGAATCAGGGTGGGGCGGTCGAGCCGGCGGATCACCTCCAGCCCCAGCACGGTCTTGCCGGAGCCGGGCGGCGCAATGACATGGAGACGCTGATCCTCCAGGTGCTGATCCAGCTCTTCCAGAACCCGCTGCTGGTAAGGCCGCCACGGATGGCAGAATTTAATATAGGGCGGAAAGGATTTCATCATCGGTAAAAAGCTCCTCTCAGCACCGCTTATATCACATCCCGGCCGTAAAGAAAAAAAATCTTGAAAAAATAGAATAAAGGAATCATAATAAAATATTATGGAGAATTATTTCGGAAGGCATCAACGCAGCAGGAGCAAAGAGAAGAGAAATCGGAAAGGATTCGGCCATGCAGCTTGACGGACAAGACACTATCCCGAACCCTCTCTTTGACTCGCGGCCCCAAAAGCGCGGGTTCTTTTCCCAACTCCCGCGGTGGACCGCCCGGCTGATCCTTGTGGGCCTCTTTCTCCATTTTTTCACCCTGATCCGTCCCCCGACCGCGCCCCTTCCCCCAGCAACGCCGCCTCTGGATATCCTGACGAACATCCCCTCCTCCCTTTCGGATCTCCGGGTCGGGATGACTTTCTGGGAGGAACGCTTTCACGCCAAAAAGAGAATGGATCTCCTCAAGGAGAAGGATCTCTTCCCCCTGCCCGATGCCTTGAGTCCCCAGTTCGATTTCTGGAAGAAGGTCTTCACCCAGTACACCCAGCGCCAGGTGGTCATCCATGATGACTGGTATCTCAATGTGATCTATGGGGTGGTCGATCTGGATGAGGCGGATGAGGAATCGGGTTTGAGCGGATGGGATGCGGTAAATGCGGCCAAAAAGGAGGTCGAGACCCGGCTTGCCGGTATGATCGAGAAGTGGGACCGGCCCAAAACCATGAACCGGGACCAACGCCGCCTCTATAATATGTTCAAAGACCTCCCCGAATCACCGAGATTTCCAGTAAAAGATGCCCCGAAACGGGTGCGTGGCCAATTGGGACAGGCCGACAGCTTCCGCCAGGGGATCGCGTTTTCGGGCCGGTACATCGGCGCGATCCAGGAGATATTTGCCGAAAAGGATCTGCCCCTCTCCCTGGCCTGTCTTCCCCTGATCGAATCGGCCTTCAATCCCTACTCCCTCTCCTATGTGGGCGCGGCCGGTATGTGGCAGTTCATGCTGGCTACCGGCAAGCAGTTCGGGCTGAAGATCGACGGGCATCTGGATGAGCGGCGGGACCCGCTCATTGCGGCCCGGGCAGCAGCCCGTCTGCTGGCGCATAATTACAAGACCCTGGGATCCTGGCCTTTGGCCATCACGGCCTACAACTACGGCCTTCAGGGAATGATGAATGCGGTGCGGGATGTGGGCTCGGACCGGATCGAAGAGATCGTGGCCCGCTTCGATGGTTCCCGGTTCGACTTTGCCTCCAGAAATTTCTATGTGGAATTTATCGTCGGGGTGGAGGTCTATAAAGATCGGGAACGCTACTATGAGGGGATTGTGCTGGATGATCCCCTTGAAATTGTCCAGGTCAGGATACCGAACCCTATCGGCGTCGAGACCCTGGAAAAATATTGCGGATTGGAGGTTGAGATTCTTCGGCGTCTCAACCCGGCGCTGCATAAGACCGCATTTTCAAAAGAGGGGCTGATCCCCGGAGGTTACCGGCTCAATATTTTGGCCCATGCCGAGCCCGATTTTCTTGCCGGCTATGCAAAGATCCCGGCAGCCGAAAAGGCCGTAAAAGTGTCCGCAGCCCGAAAGCACCGGGTTCGCAGCCGCCAGACCCTTTCCCACATCGCTGAACTCTACGGCACATCGGTGCGGAACCTGGCACGGTTCAACGGCCTGACCAATCCGCGACGGCTTCGGGCCGGTCAGATGATCAAGATCCCCGGAACCCGCATCGGGAAAGATTCCAAAGGCTCCGGAGGCTCCGGCTTCATCCGCCACCGGGTCCGGAAGGGCCAGACCCTGATCAAGATCGCAAAGCTTTACAATACCTCTCCCAAGGTTATTGCAGAGTACAATTCCATTAAAAATCCCCGAAAGATCCTTGCCGGGCAACTACTCAAGATCCCCGAAGGGTAGGGAACCATCCGCAAAAACCTTTCGATTGCAGACAAATTCCTTGACCTTTTCCGCAGGTTGTTGAATAAAGAGGTTTCAGACCGTATCGGCAGGAATCCAACCAAAATAAAAGCCCAACGGCGCTGGGGACGGAGCGGATGATACAATTTCTCAAACGGCTGGTCGGACTTTCGCCAGAGATCGGAAAAGACCTTTCCAACAGAATCCACGGGCAGACCCATGTGGGGCGGGTGCGAAAAGGAAACGAAGATTACTTTCTCATCCATCTGGAGAAAAAGCTCTACATCGCCTCGGACGGAATGGGAGGCCACAATGCCGGCGAGGTGGCAAGCCTCAATGCCACCCAGTTCATCAACCGGTATTTCAGCACGGAAAGACTGGCAAAGATCCGGGGAGACCGGGAGAAGATCAAAGCCGAGATGATCGAGTGCCTCTGCCGGGCCAACCTGGAACTCCGGGAGATGGCCAAGACCAACAAGGGTTATCGGGGAATGGGCTGCACCATTGTGATGGCGCTCGTGGACGGAGAGAACCTCCACCTCTGCCATGTGGGCGACTCAAGGGCCTATCTCTGCAACCGTTCGGGCCTGAAGCTGCTGACCACGGATCACAGCCTGGTGATGTCTCTGGTGGCCAACGGCAAAATGACAATGGAGGAGGCCCGGCTGAGTCCGATCAAGAACGAGCTGACCCAGGCCATCGGCGCGATGAAGGCGGTGCAGCCGGACCATTCGGTTTATCCGCTCAAGAAAAAGGACAGGCTTCTTCTATGTTCCGACGGCCTCTGGGATATGCTGCCGGATAAGGAGATCCACCGGGTCATCAAGAAGAACAGCTCTGCAAAGACCACCTGCGAGGAACTGATCCGACTGGCCAACGAGGCCGGCGGAAAGGACAACATCACCGTGGTGGTACTTCACCAGCCCCTTTGACAACGACCTTTACCGGATCATTATAACCCATGTCGCTCTTTCTCCTCTTCTTCCTGACCATCTACAGCGCGATGCATGCGCTCTTTTACGCCACGGTCCGGGTTCTGCTGCCGGAAGGGGGGCCGGCCCGTCTCCTGCTGATCCTTTTTCTCCTTCTGATGGTCCTCGCGCCCATGGGCGCCCATTTTCTTCAAAAATTCAATCTTGAACTTCCCGCGCGGCTTCTTGCCGTCGGCGGTTTTCAGTGGTTGGGATTTCTCTTTTTGTCGGTGGTGTTCTTCTTCTTTCTCTGGGGGGCGGAGCTGATCCTCCGGGGGCTGGGCCTGCTGGTCCCGGTGAATCTCCCCTCCCTGATAAAAAGTCCCTGGATCGTCAGCGGGCTGGTGCTTGTGCTCTGCGCCTCCATCTACGGATTTTTTGAATCCAGAAACATCCGAACTGAAATCCTGACCATTCAAACGCCGAAGCTGCCTGCCGGGGTCGATACCTTCACCATTGCACAGATCTCCGATGTCCATCTCGGCCTCATAGGCAGAGAGGGGCGGCTGCGGATGGTCCTCAATCCGGTGATCGCGGCCAAACCCGATATGCTCGTCTCCACCGGCGATCTTCTGGACGGCATGGTGGTGCATCTCAAGCCTCTCTCCGAAAGTCTGGAAGCGATAAAACCCCAATACGGCAAATGGGCGATTATCGGAAACCATGAGGTCTATCCGGGGCTGGATCACTCCCTCCGTTTCCTCAAAAACGCGGGATTTGAGGTGCTTCGGGAGGAGGGAAAAACGGTTGCCGGGATCATCAATTTGGCCGGTGTGGACGATCCCGCGGTCTTCAGGGGAAAAAGCAGAAAGCCGGTTCCGGAGGAGAAGATTCTCTCTCCTCTGGAAAGAAACGGTCTTTTCACCCTCTTGTTGAAGCATCGGCCCGAGGTGGAGGGAAAAAGCCTGGGGCTTTTCGATCTGCAGCTTTCGGGCCATGCCCATCGTGGCCAGATCTATCCCTTCAACTATGTGGTGGCCCGCGAGTATCCGCTGCTGGACGGCTTCTATGAGCTGGTGAAGGGCTCTGCCATCTATACCAGCCGCGGCTCCGGGACATGGGGGCCCCAGATGCGGCTGCTCTCTCCGCCGGAAGTGACGCTGATCCGGCTGGAGCGGATTCCCGCCTCTCCTTGATGGGGCATTCTTCTGCCCTTTCCTTTTTCATAACCGCTCTTCATTCCCAAATCTATCCTCCTGAAGCACCTGCTTTTCGAGCCGCTTTCGAACCACTTTAGAACCGCTTTCGAACTGCTTTCGAGCCGCTTTCGAACCACTTTAGAACCGCTTTAGAACTGCTTTCGAGCCGCTTTCGAACCACTTTAGAACCGCTTTCGAACCGCTTTCGAGCCGTTTTAGAACCACTTTTAAACCCAGGGTGTAAATTCCCATATCCGTGTTTATCTTTTCCTGAAGAACTTTTTGGCTGTCATGCCAGAGGAATCAGAGGAAAAGGAGGTCCTATGAAACGATTCGGATGGATTGCACTGGTTCTTGCGGGTGCGCTGCTCCTTGCGGGCGCAGCGCTCACGGAGAATGAAACCGCGGACAGAGGATATGAAACCAAAGGAAAGGAAGATAAGTCTATGGATGAGAAATCGTATCAAAAGGCAACCTTTGCCGGCGGATGCTTCTGGTGCATGGAGCCGCCCTTTGACAATCTCGACGGGGTGATCTCCACTACCAGCGGCTATGCCGGCGGCACAGAGGAGAACCCGACCTATGAGGAGGTCTCATCGGGCCGAACGGGCCATGCCGAGGTGGTGCAGGTACTCTATGATCAGGAGAAGGTGAGCTATGAGAAGCTGCTCGATGTCTTCTGGAAAAATATCGACCCGACCCAGAATAACGGGCAGTTCATGGATATCGGCAACCATTATCGCTCCGCAATCTTCTATCATGACGAAAAGCAGCGGGAGCTTGCCGAAAAGTCGAAAAACGCGCTGGAGGCTTCGGGGCTATTTGAAAATCCCCTTGTCACCAGAATCGAACCGGCCGGCCCCTTCTACCCGGCAGAGGCGTACCATCAGGAATATTACCGGAAAAACCCGGAACGGTACAAGCTCTACCGGTATGGCTCGGGCCGGGATAAGTTTCTCGATGAGACCTGGGACCGGGAATAGCCGGCAGTTGAAATCAAAAAGGGGAGATCTTTTTGGATGAAAAGATCTCCCCTTTTGCCGTTTTATGGTAGGCACGATGAGATTTGAACTCATGACTTCTACCGTGTCAGGGTAGCGCTCTCCCACTGAGCTACGCGCCTTCAAGCTATGCGTATGGGTATCATTTCGGCTCCCCCTTGTCAACAAAAAAGGTTAAAAAAGATGACCCGACCGTATAAAGATCTCAATTCCCATCTCCGGGAGACCTTCGGCTGCAGAGTGCAGAAAATAACGGTGGATGCGGGCTTCTCCTGCCCAAACCGTGACGGAACTCTTTCTTCCGGCGGATGTATCTACTGCAATGTACGGGGATCGGGAACCGGAGCCCATCAAAAGGGCTTGAGCCTGACTGAGCAGATCGAGGCCGGAAAGGCCGCGATGTCCCGCAGATATAAGGCCAAAAAATTCATCGTCTATTTTCAAGCTTATACCAATACCTACGGACCTCTGGATCATCTCAAAAGGCTTTATGACGAGGCTCTTGGGGTTTCCGATGTCGTAGGGCTTTCCATCGGCACCCGGCCCGACTGTGTGGACGGGCCGGTTCTCGATCTTCTGGAAGAATATGCAAAGGAGCATCTCATCTGGATCGAATACGGCCTTCAGAGCGCACATGATGAGACCCTGCAGCGGATCAACCGGGGCCATGATGCGGCCTGTTTTGCCCGAGCCGTCAAAGCCTCCCGGAATCGGGGCATCCGGATCTGCGCGCATGTGATTCTCGGCCTTCCCGGAGAAAGCCCGGAGCAGATAAAGGAGACGGCCCGATTCATCGGAGATCTCGGCATCGACGGGGTGAAGCTCCATCTCCTCTATGTGGTTCGGGGAACCGTTCTGGAGGATCTTTATAAAAGGGGGGAATACCGGCCCCTGACCCAGACCGAATATGTGGATCGGGTCTGCGACTTCATCGGAGAGTTGCCGGAGGAGATGATCATCCAGCGGCTCACGGGAGATCCCCATAAGGAGGAACTGGTGTCACCGGAATGGTCTCTGCGGAAGCGGGAGACTCTGCAGCAGATCGCAGATGTCCTGAAATCCCGGGATATCTGGCAGGGAAAGTTCCGGCAAAAGAATTAGGCTGAACCACCTGATCCATCTCCTGAACCCCCCGATTGATCTCCTCGGCCCCCCACCTTCAATAGGATTTAAAAGTCTTGAAAACACTTTACAAACGAAATCGATTGTATTAAAGGATATAAAACATGATCTGGTTATAATTCTTTATGCCATAAAAAGATGTTATCTGTTGATTTTCGAAATATCCTCTTCTATTATTTTGTGATAAAAACAGGAAATCATGTTGAATAATCAAATTCCAACATTCTATTCATTGATGAACCCCCTATTAAAAGCACTCTTTCAGCTCGGAGGCTCCGGCTCTGTTGATGAAATCTGTGAAAAGGTTCTGGAAATCGAAAAGATAGAAGAAGAAATTGCTTCGATTTTGCACAGTCCGGAGAAAAGTAATCAGACAGAAGTCGCTTATCGACTTGCATGGGCAAGGACATATTTAAAAAAATATGGGTTTCTCGAAAATTCAAGTCGAGGAATTTGGGCGTTAACAAGTTTGGCAAAGAAAAAGAAGAAAGTTGACCCTCAAGATGTTTTGAAAAAGGTTAAAGAAGATTATGAGGCCGGATCAAGACAGAAAAACCGAAAACAAAAATATGATCAAATCGAATTAAATGACAGTGATGCTCCGGAAATTGAAGAGTGGCGAGAAGAAATTCATCATATTTTAACCAGAGGAATTTCTCCGGATGCTTTTGAACGGCTGACCCAACGTCTGTTGAGGGAATCCGGTTTTATTCAGGTAGAGGTTACGGGTCGAACCGGGGACGGGGGAATTGATGGCAAAGGGATTGCCCGAATCCACGGCTTCATGAGTTTTCATGTGATTTTTCAATGCAAAAGGTATCAGGGATCGGTATCAGCGGGTGATATCAGAGACTTCAGGGGTGCAATGGTCGGCAGGGCGGATAAAGGTTTATTCATCACCACAGGAACTTTTACCCCGGCTGCCGTAAAGGAGGCAACCCGTGACGGTGCTCCGCCAATCGATCTCGTGGATGGTGAGCAGCTTACGGAAAAATTGAAGGAATTTCAACTCGGGGTAAGAACGGAAATCGTCGAAAAGGTTGTTGTTGACAAGAATTGGTTTTCGAATTTGTAAAACAGGGGGATCAAGTGCTGGGAATGATCGGACTCAAAAGAAATACAGTTCAGGTGATTGATCATCAACCCCATTGGGCCGATCTTGCCGCAGAGATCTGCAAAGAACTTCGAGAGATCGCCGAAGACCTCCTCATTGACGTTCAGCATGTGGGAAGCACGGCGGTTCCGGGCCTGCCGGCCAAGCCGATCATCGATATTGCCGCTGCTGTATCGGGCTGGGATGGAATCCCCCAGATCGTTGGTCGTTTTACGGAAAACGGCTATATCCATCGCGGGTATTCCGAAGAGAGCGGCGGCCATCTCTTTGTCAGGGAGTCTTCGCCGGAGGTTCGAACCATTCATCTCCATATTGTGGAATACCAATCCATCCAGTGGAAAAATTACCTCTGTTTCCGGGATATGCTTTGCCATGATCAGCGGATTCGGGACAGATATGCGGCCCTGAAAAGGGATCTTCGAAACCGATTCTCCCGGGATCGGAGATCCTATACGGCAGCCAAACATGCTTTTATTCAGGATCTGCTGACGGTGGAGCAGTACGGGAAGGATGATGAAGTCAAAATTTAGCGGCCGATCCTTTCGCTCTCGCATCTTCTTCTCCTTTCTTGCCGCGCTGCTGCCGGTCCTCCTTCTGCTTGCGGTCGTGGTGGAACTGCTCCTGGTCCCCTATCTCGAATCCCGCACCTGGGAGGAGCTTGCCAATTCTACCCGGTCCCTGACCAAGGCGGTCCGATCCAGCGCATCCGTGGCCATTCGAAATCATTTACGGGCCCATTCCGAACAGAACCGGGAGATCGCCCGGCATCACCTAAGCCTGGTGGATCAGCGGGTGTTGAGCCGGGTCATTGCTGAGGCGCTCCATTCCGACTCTCCTTTTCCTTCCCGATAGTAACGATATCCGTGCTGTAATCTCTCAAAATAAGCAATTGACCCCATTTTGTCGAAGCGGAAGGAGAGGTTATTTATAGAAGATGAGTTTCTCATCATCTTCAGGAAAAAACCGGATGGAAAAACCGGCTCCTTGAAGAAAATCAAAGAGGGAAAAGGAGATTTTCCATGTCTAAAAAAGTCACCAGGGAACCTACAGATACAGATCGGGGAAGAAATGCCCAAAAGCCCCTCGAAATTTCCAAGCTCGGCTGGAAGGACGTTTTTGTGCGGGTAAAGGAGAACAACAGCAATGACAACCTCTCCCTGATCTCCTCCGGCGTCGCGTTTTTCTGGTTTCTGGCCATCTTTCCCGCGCTGGCCGCGGCTGTCTCCATCTATGGGATGGTCTTTGATCCCGAACAACTGACCTCCCATCTCGAAGCCATCAGCCGGCTGGCCCCACAGCAGGCCTACGAGATCATCCAGGATCAATTCCGCTCTGTTGTCACCAGCTCCGGCGGCGCGCTGGGCATCGGGATCATTATGGGAATTCTGGTCTCCCTCTGGAGTGCCACCAGGGGGATGAAGGCGCTTATGACCGCGCTGAACATCGCCTACAACGAGAAGGAAGAGAGATCTTTTCTCAAACTGACGGGGCTGGCATTGCTGCTGACGCTTGGGGCGATTGTCTTCGGCCTGGTCTCTCTGGTAGCGGTGACTGCGCTGCCTGCGCTGCTGGGGGTTTTCGGGCTGCCCGATTCCCTGCGGTTCGCCATCTCCATGGGCCGGTGGCCCCTGCTGGCTCTGCTGATCATTCTGGCACTGGGGGTGATCTACCGATATGCCCCGGATCGTTCCCCTGCCAAATGGAGATGGATCAGTTTCGGGGCGATTTTTGCCACCCTGCTCTGGATCATAGGCTCCATCGCATTCTCCTTTTATGTCTCCAATTTCGGAAATTACAATGAAATCTACGGCTCCATCGGCGCGATCATCATTTTGCTTCTCTGGTTCTTTTTGAGCGCGTATGCGGTGCTGCTCGGCGCGGAGTTGAATGCGGAGCTGGAGCATCAGACAAAGGCAGACAGCACTAAGGGAGAAGAAGAGCCCATGGGCCAGCGGGGTGCGGATATGGCAGATACCTTGGGAGGGGCCAGATAAACCCATACTGATCCAAATGCACTGCCACACATGTGAATATTATACCTGCAGCCATATCTCTGCCGTCGATCTGGTGCAAAGAGCTTTTGAGCTGGGCTGCAGGGAATCGTTTTGACAGCTCATCACCACCGACTCCTCTGATTTTCATCCCATTATCCCCCTAATATTGACAGAAAATCTTTTTTCAATTACAGTGATGCTGTAAAAAAAGCACCTTTTGCAATTCCGGCTTCAATTCAGAGAAAGGATGCCCCTGAGGTAAAATGAATCTGTCACTGCGGACTTTCACCGGAGAACGGATGCCTTTTCATTCCATCCTTTCCACTCTCCTCGTTCTGCTCTTTGAAGCCAGCCCTGCTATTCCCCCAAATGATCCACATCCATATCTGGTTTCAAAATCTCGTTTCAAAAAAATTGAAATGGAGGGCCTTTACGGCCATTTCATATCTAAAGGAGAGAGATGGTGCAGTGTGACAAGCATCGTATCCTGATCATCGATGACGACAGCATCAACAGAACCTTGATGGCGGCATGTCTTGAAGAGAACGGATATATTGTCCATGAGGCAGAAGATGGGATGATCGGCCTGAAGATTCTGCGGGAAGAGTCCTTTGATCTGGTGCTGCTCGATCTTCTGATGCCGGTGATGGATGGTTTTGAAGTGTTGACCCGGATGAAGTCGGAAAAAAGGCTCCGCCATCTTCCGGTGATCGTCACCTCCGGGGAGATGGATCAGGAAAACATCGTTCAATGCCTCCGGATGGGCGCGGTCGATTATATGACAAAACCCTGTGATCCGATTATGCTCTGTACCCGCATCCAAAATATCCTTTATCCCCTAACCCGGGGCGATGATCAAAAAAGAAAGACCACAGGAACCCTGCTGGTGGTGGACGATGACACCCTCTACCGGACCCTGCTGACAACCTGCCTGGAGGATAAGGGCTATATTGTTGCGGAGGCGGAGAACGGAAAAGAGGCGTGGAAAATGATCGAGACCGGGTCCTACGATCTCGTCTTTCTGGACCTGGTGATGCCGGAGATGAACGGCTTTGAAGTTCTGGAGCGGATGAAATCCGATGGCCGAACCGATCATATCCCGGTGATCGTGGTCTCCGGAGAGAATGACATGGAAAGCCTTGTGCGGTGCATCGAAACCGGGGCCGCTGATTTTATCTGCAAGCCTTTTGAACCCGCGATCCTCCACGCCCGGGTGAATGCCTCCCTTGCGGTCAAGCGGATGCACGATCAGGAGCGGGCCTATTTAAAAAACATCCAGGAGGAGCGCCGGAAATCGGAGCAACTGCTGCTGAACATCCTGCCCAAGCCGATCCTTGACCGGCTCAAGCAGAAGGAGGAGATCATTGCAGACTCTTTCGATGATGTCACCGTCATGTTCGCGGATCTGGTGGGCTTCACCGAGCTGGCCGGAGGGATTCCGCCCATCGAGCTGGTCAATCTGCTCAACGAGATCTTTTCGATGTTCGACTGTGCCGCAAGCCGCAACGGACTGGAGAAGATCAAGACCATCGGCGACGCCTACATGGTGGTGGGCGGACTTCCTATCCCAAGGCCCGATCATGCCGAAGCGGTCGCGGATCTTGCCCTTGAAGTGATGATGGCCATCTCCCATTGGAAGGTCGAACACGGCCACTCGCTTGCCATCCGGATCGGAATCCATACGGGCCCAGTGGTCGCGGGGATCATCGGAACCCATAAGTTCAGCTATGACCTGTGGGGGAATACGGTCAACATCGCCAGCCGGATGGAATCCCACGGGATTCCGGGGGCCATCCATGTCTCTTCTGAGATATACGAGCAGTTGAAGGATCGATACAGGTTCGAAAGCCGGGGGATTATCGATATAAAGGGAAAAGGGGAGATGGAGACTTGGCTGTTGAAGGATAAAAAGGGGGATGGGAAATGATCAAATGGTTCGACGGCATCAAGATCAAGTACAAGCTGCTCTGTATCGGGATCGGCGGCATTCTGCTCACCACTCTCTTCATGGTGGCCCTGGCCGTCTGGCAGGGGGACCTGCTCACCCGGCACGCCCGGATCGAAGCGGAAAAGCTGATCGACGCGGATCTTGCCCATATCGCGGAAAGCGTCTACAACCTGATCGCGTCCCAGGATGAATCGATCCGGCAGAAGGTGATCCATGATCTGAACGTGGCCCGATATGTTCTCGATAACAGGGGCGGGGTTCAGATCTCCGACGAGATGGTTCAATGGGAGACGATCAACCAGTTTTCCCTGGAGAAGAAGCATGTCCTGCTGCCAAAGATGATGATCGGGGGCCATTGGCTCGGCCAGAATGCGCGGATGGATGTGGAAACGGCCGTAGTTGACGAGGTCAAGCGCCTGGTGGGCGGAACCGCCACGATCTTTCAGCGGATGAACGAGGCCGGAGATCTGCTGCGCGTGGGAACCAATGTGGAAAAATTGGATAAGAGCCGGGCCATCGGGACCTTCATCCCGGCCGTCAATCCGGATGGATCGGCAAACCCGGTGGTTTCCACTATCATGAAGGGGGAAACCTATCATGGCAATGCCTATGTGGTCAATGACTGGTACGTCACTGCATACGAGCCGATTCTGGACCAGGCCGGCGAGCTGGTGGGGGTCCTATATGTGGGGGTGCGGCAGGAGAATATCCGGGCCCTGCGCGAGGCCATCATGCGGGTGCGGATCGGAGAATCGGGCTCCGTCTTCATCATGGGAGGCGCGGGACAGAACCGGGGCAGGTATATCATCTCAAAAGACGGCCTCCTGGACGACCTGAGCGTTTGGGACGCCACCGACTACGACGGAAACCTGTACATCCGATCGATCATCGCAAAGGCCCTCGCCCTCGAACCGGGCCAATATGAGACCCAGCGCTACCGCATCGAGGATCAGAAGAACATGGCCCCTCACGGCGTGATTACCCGGATCTCCTATTACAAACCGTGGGACTGGGTCATTGGCGCCACCGTCTTCGAGGATGAGATCAAAGGCTTTCTTCAGCCGTTTTCGGACGGTTATCAGAAGATGATCCACATGTTCATTCTGGTGGCCTTCATGACCGCGCTCTTCGGCGGCTGCGTGGCCTGGCTCCTGGCCGAAAAGATCGCCATGCCCATGATGGCCATCACGGCTGCTGCCACCCGCCTGACACAGGAGGATCTGCCCCGGCTTACCGATTCCATGGGCGCGGTGGAGGCCGGGGACCTGACCGTCGGCTTCGCGTTCCAAAGCGAACCGATCCGGATCAAGGCCACGGGCGAACTTCAGATGCTGGCCCAGGCCTTCAACAGCATGAATCAATCTCTGACCGCGGTGGGCAGGGCCTTCACGCGGATGGTTTCCAATCTGCGGGAGCACGTCGAGGTTCGCAAGGCCGCGGAGCAGGCGCTGAAGGATAGCGAAAGCCGGCTTCGGACGATCATCGAGCAGTCCCCCATCAGTATTCAGATCTATTCGGAGGAGGGAATCCTGAAGGAAATCAATGCCGCGTCCGAACAGTTGTTCGGGGTTCCCGGGGACCGGATGATCGGTATCGATCTTTTCAAAAACCGGCAGGTGGAAAAGATGGGACTGATCCCGTATCTGGAAGAGGTCCGGGGGGGGCGGACCATCCACGGCATCGAAAGCAGATATCAGGTCAACGGAAGCGAAGGTGTCGAGGAGAAGAGGGAGGTCTGGATAAGAAGCTGTTTTTATCCCATCCGGGACAAGAACGGAAAGATTCTCAATTTCGCGATCATGCATGAAAACATCACCGATCTGAAGCAGCATCAGCTCCACCTGGAGGATCTGGTGGGCGAGCGCACCCGGGAGCTGGCCGAGGCCAAGGAGGAGGCCGAGATAGCCAACCGCTCCAAGAGCGCATTTCTGGCCACCATGAGCCATGAGATCCGCACCCCCATGAACGGCGTGATCGGCATGACCAGCCTGCTGCTGGACACGAAGATGACCGACGAGCAGCGGATCTTCGCGGAAAACATCCGCAACAGCGGGGAATCCCTCCTGACCATAATCAATGACATCCTCGATTTCTCCAAGATCGAGGCGGGCCACCTGGAACTGGAAAACGCGCCCTTCAGCCCCCAGGAGTGCGTTGAATCGGCCATCGAGCTGGTGGCGGTAAAAGCCGACGAGAAGGGGCTGGAGCTGGCATGTATGATCGATCCTGACGTGCCCCCGGCCATCCTGGGAGATGAGACCCGCCTGCGCCAGATTCTGCTCAACCTGCTGGGCAACGCGGTCAAGTTCACCGAAAAGGGAGATGTGCTGGTGGCGGTCAAGGCGTCCCAGGCAGGGGCGGAAAATTCCGAGGGGGCAGGTCCGAAGCAGTATGAGCTGGAATTTACCATTCGGGACACCGGCATCGGCATTCCCGAAGACCGGATGAACCGGCTCTTCAAGTCTTTCAGCCAGGTGGACGCCTCCACGTCGAGACGATACGGCGGCACCGGCCTGGGGCTGGTGATCTCCCAGCGGCTTTCAGAGATCATGGGGGGCCGCATGTGGGTGGAGAGCCGGGTGGGTCAGGGAACCACCTTCTCCTTTTCCATCCGAGCCGTTGAAGGCATCCGGTCCCGGCCCATCTACCTGGTTTCGGATCAGCCGAAGCTGAACGATCGCAAGGTTCTGATCGTGGACGACAACGCCCTCAATCGGGAGATCCTGCTGCGCCAGACCACATCCTGGGGCATGGAATCGGAACTCGTCTCATCGGGGGCCGAGGCCCTGGAAGCGATCGCATCGGGAAAACCCTATGATCTGGCCATCCTGGACCTGGACATGCCGGAGATGGACGGCATCCAACTGGCCGAGGCGATTCACCAGCGGGAGCAGACGCAGAAACTGCCTCTGATCATGATGTCCTCGGCCGGCATGATCGCCAAGGAGGAGTCGCGAAAGGATTTCGACGCATGGCTGGTCAAGCCGGTCAAGCAGTCCCAGTTGTACAACACCCTGGTCAAGGTCTTCATGAAAGAGGGCGCGTTCCGGGCAGATCGCGCGGAGCCGGGGGAATCGGCATACGATGAAACCATGGGACAAACACACCGCTTGCGGATACTGATAGCGGAGGACAACTCGATCAATCAGCAACTCGCGCTTTTGACTCTGGAGCGGCTCGGGTACATGGGAGATATCGCCGGCAACGGCATCGAGGCCGTGGAGGCCGTGGGCCGGCAGCCGTACGATGTCATCCTGATGGATATTCAGATGCCGGAGATGGACGGACTGGAAGCCACCCGAACGATCCGCCGGCAGTTTCGCGCAGATGCCCAGCCCCGCATTATCGCCATGACGGCCAACGCGCTCCAGGGAGACCGGGAGATCTGCCTTGCCGCGGGGATGGATGATTATGTCAGCAAGCCTTTCAAGGTGGGCGAGCTGGTCCGGGCACTGCGCATGTGCAAGCCCAAAACCGCGGCCAGCCCCCCGGTTCAGCCGGCGCCCGGTCCGGCCGCGGCATCTGTACTGCCCGCGTCGGCCCTCTCCTGTAGCGCGGTTCTCGATCCTTCCGCGATAAAGCGGCTCAACGCCATGCTGGGAAAGAAAGCGGCCATAATGCTGCCCAAGTTGATCGATGATTTTCTGAAAGACGCGGTCAAGCTTCAAAAGCAGGCGCTCGACGCGATGGACAAAAGCGACCCGGAAACCCTGCGCCGGTCGGTTCACACCCTCAAGTCCAACGCCCGCAACTTCGGCGCGTCTGCCCTGGCGGACCTGTGCCAGGAGGCCGAAAACGCGGCAAAGGAGGGCCGGACCGATCTTTCCGATGTCATGGAAGGGATCGCCGTGGCCCTTTCCGATATCCGGCCCGCGCTTGAAGAACTTCGCCAGGGACCCCAGTAAAGGAGCCTGTCAACATGACGCGTTTTACCCATCTGCCCATCCGCTTCAAACTGCTGATCATCTATGCCACCCTCTTCACGGTGGCCATGACGCTGGGAAGCGCGGTCATCTACACCTTTGCCCGAAAGGCCATCGAGGAGAACATCGAGGACCATCTCACCAGCGCCACCGCCGCGACGATCAACATGGTCCGAACCACCGCGGACGCGGCCATCAAGAATTACCTGCGGGCCGTGGCGGAGAACAATCTGGCCCTGGTCCGCCACTATCACCAGATGAGCCAGGCGGGTCTCATGACGGAGGCGGAGGCCAAGGCCGAAGCCTCGACCCTGCTCCTGACCCAGGTCATCGGAAAGACCGGCTACATCTACTGCCTCGGATCGGACGGCGTCGTGCTGGTTCATCCCAGCGCCGCCCTGGTGGGCGTCTCCGTGGCCGGTCATGACTTCATCCACCGTCAGATGGCCGAAAAAGAAGGATATCTCGAATACGACTGGAAAAATCCGGGAGAGACATCCCCCAGGGAAAAGGCGCTCTACATGACCTATTTTCAGCCCTGGGACTGGATCATCTCCGCAACTTCTTACAGGAATGAATTCGATTTTCTTCTCAATGTCGGGGATTTTCAGGATCGCATCCTTTCACTCCGCTTCGGCGCCACGGGCTATCCCTATGTGATCCGGAGCAGCGGCCTGCTCGTGATCCATCCCGTGCTCCAGGGGCAAAATGTTATCGATTCGACGGACGCGGAGGGCCGCGCTTTCATTCGGGAAATATGCCAACGCAAGTCAGGCCGGATCATCTATCCCTGGAAAAATCCGGGGGAGACAGCGCCAAGGGAAAAGCTGGTTATCTTCGACTACATTCCGGAACTCGACTGGATCGTGGCCTCCTCAAGCTATATCGAGGAATTCCAGACCCCCCTCCGAACGATCCGCCAGGCCACGATCTACATCGCTCTGTCCACGCTGCTGCTGACCTTCCTGCTGACCATGTGGATCAGCCGGCAGATGGAATCGTCCCTGCAGGCTTCGGAGCGGCGCCTCAACGATATCATCAATTTCCTGCCGGACCCCACCCTGGTGATAGATAAGGAGGGGCGGGTCGCGGCATGGAACCGCGCGATGGAACAAATGACAGGGATCCGCGCAGAAGAGATGCTGGGAAAGGGAGATCATGAATATGCCGTTCCCTTTTACGGAGAACGGAGAATGATCCTGATCGACCTGGTCAACATACCCGATGAAGATTTCCGGAATAATTATTCTTCCGTCAAACGGGAAGGCGGCATTCTTTTCGGCGAAACCTATGTTTCCCACCTGCGGGGCGGGGGCCGCTATCTCTCGGCCACCGCATGCGCCCTGGAAGACTCCCAGGGAAACCCTGCCGGGGCCATCGAAAGCATCCGTGACACCACCGAGCGGAAAAAGATGGAGGAGGACCTGGAGCAGGCCAAGGAAGCGGCCGAGGCGGCCGATTATGCCAAGAGCCGCTTTCTGGCCACCATGAGCCATGAGATCCGCACCCCCATGAACGGCATCATCGGCATGACCGGCCTGTTGCTGAATACGGCATTGGCTGCGGATCAGCGAATGTTTGCCGAAAATATCCGCAAGAGCGGCGAATCCCTGCTGGCCATCATCAACGACATCCTCGATTTTTCAAAGATCGAGGCGGGTCAGTTCGATCTGAAAAATGAACCCTTCAACCTCCGGGAATGCCTGGAATCAGCCCTGGATCAGGTGGCTGCCAAGGCCGCTGAAAAAGGCCTGGAGATTGCCTGCACCGTGGAAACGGATCTTCCCCGGGCCATCATCGGGGATGAAACCCGCCTGCGTCAGGTTCTGCTCAACCTCCTGGACAATGCGGTCAAGTTTACCAGTGCGGGGGAAGTGGCGGTCTCCGTAGCCGCTTCACCGGTTCCGCGGGAACCGGAGGATAACGGCTCTTCCGAGCTTTTCGAGTTTCATTTCAAAGTCAGGGATACGGGAATCGGTATTCCCGAAGATCAAATGGACCGGCTCTTCAAATCCTTTTCCCAGGTCGATTCCTCCACATCCCGCAAGTTCGAGGGCACGGGCCTGGGGCTGGCCATTTCAAAGCGGATCGTGGAGATGATGCGCGGCCAGATTACGGTGGAGAGCGTTGAAAATCGGGGCACGACCTTCTCTTTTTCCATCCGCGGAGCCCAAACCGAGATGATCCTGCCGGGCCCGGCATCCCCAGAGCGGCCCCCCCTCGAGGTTCGGCTTCCGGAAGATGCGGATCTCGACAATCCCGATTCGGAATATGATCCGGACATGGGGAAACGGCATCCGCTGCGGATTCTGATTGCAGAGGATAATTCCATCAATCTGCAGTTGGCCCTGCTCACCCTGGAGCAACTGGGTTACAGGGCCGACATCGCTGGAAACGGCCTGGAGGCGGTGGAAGCCCTGAGCCGCCAGCCCTATGATGCGGTGCTGATGGACATTCAGATGCCGGAAATGGACGGCCTCGACGCCACCAAAAAGATTCGCGGCACAATTCCCCCGAAAAGGCAGCCCCGGATTATCGCGATGACCGCCAACGCGCTTCAGGGGGATCGGGAGATGTGTCTTGCCGCCGGCATGGATGACTACATCAGCAAGCCCTTTACAGTGGAAAGACTGACCCGTGCCCTGCTGGAATGCAAACCCAAAACTCCGGCCCCGGATGATCCCGGACAGCCGGTCGAGGCCCCGTTCCCATCTTCCGATCCTCCGTTCCCGTCTTCTGATCCCGCGATGCCGCAGCCCGATATCCTCCTTGATCCGGCCGCGTTCAAACGCCTCAATGAGATGCTCGGCAAAAAGGCCGGGACCATGCTGCCGGTGCTGATCGATAAGTTCCTGATCGATGGGGGCAAGCTCATAGAACAGGCCCGGGCCGAGATGGAAGAGGGCAAAGGTGAGGAACTGCGCCGAACCGTACATACTCTCAAATCCAACGCTAAAAGTTTCGGGGCCACCGAGCTTGCCGTTCTCTGCCAGAAGGCCGAAGACATAGCCAAGGCCGGATCGACAGATCAATCCGACCTGCTGGATCGAATCGAAATCGAATTTCAGGGGGTCAAAGTGGCACTGGAGAAAGTCCGGCTCGATTTATAGGGAAGAGATCGCCTCCATACATCAGCTCGGGTTTTTTCCGCAAAGCGGAAGCCGGTGATTATCTCGAAAAGGTGGGAAAACTTTCCCAAAAGGGGGTGAAGTTTCTGATCTTCAGTAACACCTTGTCCAAAAAGGGAATCGATCCTTCAGAAGTGCCGGAGGTTTGCGGGATCGTTCCCGCGGGAATTGTTGTACTTGTTCAATTGCAGGAAGAGAGGTATACTTATGTAAAGCCCTGAAAATGAGTGAGGGGCTCAAAGACCATCGACAGTGAGGAACCGGAACAGGAGGCGAAATGGAGAAGGGGAAAGAGCGATCGGTGGCCGTGTTTGGCGGCGGGATATCAGGACTGGCAGCAGCCCATGAGTTTGCCCGCCTCGGATATGCGGTATCGGTCTACGAAACCAACCAGGACCCGGGCGGCTTCTTTCGCAGTGCGCGCCTGCAGGACAAGGGGAACATGCCTTCGGAATACTCATGGCACGGGTTCGGCCCCTGGTACCATAATGCTTTCGACATCATGAAGGAGATCCCTTTTGATGATTCGGAAAGCCTGTATGAAAGATCCCTCTCCCGACCCATCGACTTCGGCGTCGCACCGGATAAGGGCGAGGCCCGGTTCGTGGGAACCACGCCCCTTTCATCGGCCCCCTCGATGCTCCGTATGCAGGGGTTCGACAGCATCCGGTGGGGCTGGCTGATGATAAAGACATGGACCGCACACCAGCGAAGCATCGAAGTGTATGCAAAGCTGAATGCGGCCGAGGCTTACAGGCCGGTTCTGAGCCGGCCCGCATGGCTGACCTGGAGAGCCACCTTCGGCCCCTGGATCGGTTCGGACTGGACCAATGCCTCCCTGCACACCATGGGCGATTTCTTCCGAAAGCTTCTGATCACAAAACCGCCCCACTACCACAAGGCCGACGCGGAGGGGCCCGCATGGCAGCAGGGCAAGGGGGACAACTGGCTGCTGCTTCGGGGGCCCAGCAATGAATACTGGTTCGAGAAATGGGTGGACCATCTTCAGAAAAGCGGGGTTCGGTTCTACTGGGAGCACTCCCTGCACCAGCTCGATTATGACGGCCGGAAGATCACCAGTGCGCACTTGGGATCGGAAGAGACGGTTCAAGCCGATTACTATGTTCTTGCTGTCAATCCCTTCGCAGCCGCAGAGATTCTCAAAAGAACCCCGACTCTTGCCCAAATGGATCAACTCTGCCTGTTCGAACCCCTTGTTCAGGACGGCCCCCACACACAAGTCTCCTTCCGTCTCGCATTTTCAGAGAAGATCCGATGGCCCCGCAAACGGATGGCGGTGATCATCGGGGATTCCGAATACAACCTGACCCTCTTTCCCGAAGAGGAGGTCTGGGATTCGGATGTGGATCTGGGGGAGGGGATCAAGTCGCTCTGGACCGTGACCGCGTGCGTGGATACCGCTCCGGGGCGCATCTACGGAAAGCAGTTGATCTACTGCACAAGAGAGGAATTCATCGAGGAGGTCAAGGCGCAGATCTTCTCCTGCGAGGCGCTGGACCGGCTCATCCGGGAGGCGAACGGGGGCCGGGGGTTAGAGTCCTTTGAGATATTTCGGCTGGAGATCTGGCATGAATGGGAGTTCTCGTCCGAGGGCATCAAGACCTACCAGTTCAAATGGGTCAACTCGACCCAGACAAAGCCGTATCGTCCAACACAGGCCACGCCGGTTCCCAACCTGGTCCTTGCCGGGGCCCATACGGAGACCGAAGCCGACGTCTGGAGCATCGAAGGCGCAGTGGAGAGCGGGAGGCGCGCGGCAAAGGTCATCGAGCCTTCGGTCTCGGTATTCCCGCAGTATAATCCCTGGTGGCTGCGGTGGATCGGTGCGGCCGATGATCTCCTATATCGGGCCGGCGGCCCACATATTCTCTCCTTTACACTGGCTGCGATTCTGTTTCTTGCTGCTTTGGTTATGGTGATGGGGATTCTGCGGTAAAGCCGATCTTACCCGGATAGGCTACCTGTATTTCTCCAGCACAGCATCCCTTTTTTCCTCCGGCAGGGACTGCAGATAGCCTTTCCAGCCGGGACACCAGCGGGTGTGCCATTTCCAGAGTCTGCCCAAAAACGATCTTGGATTCCGGTCGTAATTTTTTCGAAATTTGCATCTTTCGCAGTTGCTCATATGGGTTCTCCTGTTTCTTACAATGGGCCGTTGATTGAGGTCTGTTTCTTCCTTTACGATATTCGGGGGCTTTTGTAAACCCCTCAGTGCGGCGATGGAATAAATGGACGATCTCAAAATCCAAACTGCTCGGAGGATGTGGATCTTGTCCAGGGAATCATCAAGGCCGTGGAAAACGAATCCGCCAAGTTCGCACGCCGGGCATAACTCCTCACTGCCGCATATGGGAAAAGCCGCGGTGGATGTAGCCGATATTTGTGAACCGGGAAATGATCTCCGGAATCGGATGCCCCCGTTTTCGCACCGCTTTACCGCCATCCGCTCTCCCCGGTGCTTGGTCTCCTCGTAGACGTTGTGAAATCCAGAGGGCTCGGCCAGGGTTTCGGGGGAAGGATCGATGATCGCCTCCAGAAGCGGCCTCATCCGGGGCTTAAACAGGATTTGATAGGGCTCGGCATCGCTTTCCATCCCGTCAATGAGATCTTGGAGCCGGTCATCGGTCAGCCGGGGAAGCCCCAGAAACAGAGAGCGGAAGAGATCGTTCTCCATCACCACATCCGACATCTGCCGCACCGCATCCAGAGCATAACGATCTCCTATTACCAACACCATACAGGCGATGCCCAGCGTCTTCGGGAAAATCTCTTTGATTCGACGGGCCAGCTCCCGGGTGGGCGCGATAAAGGTGGAGATATACTCCAGCCCCAAAACCGCGACCGCAAGGCCGATCCCGCGTGCGCCCAGCTCATGCGCGAAGGCAACTGCGGCGTTGACATCGGAAAAGGGAACCAGAACCCCGGTCTCGTCTGATGTGGTGGGATAGAGCTTGATCTTTCCTTCGGTGCAGATGGCCTGCGGCGGAAGGGATTCGGCTTGAAAGCCTTACAGGTTGGGCGCGTCCCGCTGGTTCAGGAGGAAGATCTCCCCGTCATCTCCCACGAATGTGGCGTCGATGCAATGGTCTGCCCCGGTTCCGTTTTTCGGAAGGATTCTCCTGAAGGCCCTCCCCAGAACCCAATTCAGAAGACGGCTCTGCCATCGGTTCCGGGAATCGGTCTGTAGAGCCGTTCATCTTTGTTTTCAAAATATCCCCATTCAAGAGGTGATCATGGAAGACATCAGTATCGTCATTGCCGGCGCGGCAGGGGAAGGGGTGCAGACCGTGGGCGCGCTTCTGGCGAAAACTCTCCTGACCCAGGGATATGCGATCTTTGCCTGGCAGGAGTTCGAGTCGAGAATCCGCGGGGGCCAGAACAGCTACTCCCTCAGGATCGGGGAATCGCCTGTAAATTCGCCGCTGATGGAGGCCGACATCCTGCTGGCCCTGAACGAGGGGGCCGCAGAAAAGTACCGGGATCGGCTGAAACCGGACGGAATTATGATCGCGCCCCTCTATCGGAATGAAACCGGGAAGAGTATGGACGCGCGCTTTCGAAAAAGCGTCACCGACCGACCACTGGCAGAACTTGCGCCCCCGGGCCCGGAAAAGATCCGATCTGCGCTGAAGGGGTATATCCCTGGCTGAGTCAGGAGCGTGGAATCGATCATAAAGAGATCGCTTTGATTTTTGGGCGCAGAAGCCGCAGCTCGATTTCTGTAAATCGCAGGGTAAGTATGTATTTTCTCTCTGGCAACAGAGTAGATTTTTGCAAAAAGTCCTGCTCCAAAAGAAAAAAGTAAGGTATTTACCCTATATTTTTATCCGGATGAAAATGGTATAGATAAATATGATACATGTTTCATTCCATCCAACGATCTTTTTCAACAGAGCATCGGCAACGGACATTTGCAACAGAGGGGCAGCGCACAATGATCCAGTATGAGAAGGTGACAAAGATTTTCGGCACAGGGGAGGATACGGTCACGGCCGTAGACAATGTCACGCTTGACATCGACAAGGGAAAGCTGGTGACGTTTCTGGGCCCTTCGGGATGCGGCAAGACGACCCTGCTGCGGATGACCAACCGGCTGCTGAACATCTCCAGCGGGAAGATCATAATCAACGGCAAAAATGTCATGGAGATGGACCCGGTGAAGCTGCGCCAGTCCATCGGGTATGCCATCCAGCAGATCGGCCTTTTCCCCAACAAGACCATCTATGAGAACATCGCGACCGTCCCGCGCCTTCTGAAGTGGGATGAGAAGCGGACCAGCGAGCGGGCCGATGAATTGCTGGACATGCTGCGGCTGGAGCCTTCCTCCTTTCGGGACCGGTATCCGGTGGAACTCTCCGGAGGACAGCAGCAGCGGGTGGGGGTGGCGAGATGCCTTGCGGCCGACCCTGAGATCCTTCTGATGGATGAGCCCTTTGGCGCGATTGATCCGATCAACCGGGAGGTGATCCAGAACGAATTTCTGCGGATTCAGGGAAAGCTGAAAAAGACGATCGCGTTTGTCACCCATGACATCCATGAGGCCATCAAGATGGGCGACAGGATCGCCATCTTCCAGGGCGGCAAACTGGTGCAGTATGACACGCCCGAGATCATCCTGACCCAACCCCGCAACCAGTATATTGCCGATTTCGTGGGCGCGGACCGGGCCCTCAAGGTGCTGGGGATCATACGGTGCCGGGAAGTGATGGAGAAGTCGCCGCCCAATGTGGTGCAGGGGTCCATGAACACGAAAGAGGTGCTCAAGATGATGGAGGAGCACAACTGGAAGCATGCGGTGGTGCTGCTGAAAAGCCGGCCCATCGGATATGTCACACCAAAGGCGCTGAAATACGAGGATACCGAGGTCCGGGAGATCGCCAGACCCTATCCGGTCACCGTGGAGGAGGGGAGCGTCCTGCGGGATGTGATGTCCCACATGCTCATGTACGACATGCGGGTTATCTGCGTTACCGATGAAGAAGAGCGCTTCACCGGCCTTGTCAGCCTGAACCATATCCAGAAGCACCTCATCGACATCTATGCCGAGGATATGAGGGAAAACGTCTGATCCAAATCTGATCCAAAAAGGGGGCAGAGAAACGGCAATGGACATCATCGGTTTTTTCCAAAACAATTATGAACGTACCCTGCTGCTGACCTGGGAGCATGTCTGGATCGTGGCGCTGTCGGTCTTTCTGGCCACATTGATCGGGGTTCCCATCGGGATCGCCATCACCCGTAACCAGAAGGCGGCCGCAAAGGTCATCAACAGCGCAAATGTGCTGATGACCACCCCCTCCATCGCGCTCTTCGGCCTGATGCTGCCGATCCTTGCGGTCTTCGGATTCGGGCTGGGAAAGGTCCCCGCAGTCATCGCGCTGGTCCTCTACAGCCAGTTGCCCATCATCCGGAACACCTACATCGCGATCAAAAACGTCCCGCCGGAGCTGATCGACGCGGGCAAGGGGCTGGGGATGAGCAGTTGGCGCAGGCTGCGGGAGATCGAGATCCCGCTGGCCATTCCGGTGATCATCGCGGGCCTCCGGACCGCGGCCGTCATGAATATCGGGATTGCGGCCATCGCGGCCTATATCGGCGCGGGAGGGCTCGGCGTCTTTATTCAGCAGGGGATTGCCAGGGTATATGACGAGATGATCATCGGGGGGGCCATCATGGTCTCGCTGCTGGCGATCCTGGTCGACGCGGGCATGGCGCTGCTGGAGCGGCTGGTGACCTCAAAGGGGATCAAACTGGAAAAGGCACTGAAATCCTAAAGGGGCGGACCATGATCAATACCTTAATCAAAGCATATCGGTTTCTGCTCGTCGCGCTGCTGGTTACGGCCGGCATCTTTCTGGAGCGGATCGGGGTGATCGACTACCTTTCGGACCCCTTTGAGTTCGAGTATACGCTCTATCTCATCATGCAGCACCTGACCATGGTCGGGGTGAGCATGGTCATGGCCACGGTTGTGGGGCTTGCCGTGGGGATCATCTTCACCCGGCCCCAGTTCAGGAAATATACCGGGGTCGTCATGTATGTGGTCAGTCTGGGACAGACCATCCCCTCTCTTGCGGTGATCGCCATCGCTATGAGCTTTCTGGGGATCGGCTTCAAGCCCGCGATCTTCGCGCTGCTGGTCTATTCGGTGCTGCCGATCGCCCGGAACACCCTGGCCGGGATCAATGCGGTCCCCTCCTGGATCATCGACGCGGCCAAGGGGATGGGTATGACCAACACCCGAATCCTCTTCCAGGTCGAGCTGCCCAATGCGATGACGGTGATCATCACCGGATTCCGGATCTCTCTGGTGATCAACATCGGCACCGCGGCCCTGGCCTTTCTCATAGGTGCGGGGGGGCTGGGAGAGCATATCTTCACGGGGATCGATCTCATGCGTTCCGACAAGCTGCTGGCCGGTGCGCTGCCTACCATTCTGCTGGCCCTGCTGGCCGACTATCTGGTGGATCTGATGGAGCTGGTCGTGGTTCCCAGAGGGCTTCGGCTGAAGCGGGAGGAGATGTAAAACCTTTTTTACAAGAATTCAGGTGAAACCTTTTCGATCATTTCTGTCAACTTTCAAACAACCTTAAAACAACCTTAAAACAAGGGGAGAAAAGATGCGTTCAAAAAATTTTGTAAAGGCCGCGGTTCTGCTGATTTCGATGCTGTTTCTTTTAGGATGCTTTGCCGCGACCGGCTTTGCTGAGGAGAAGATCGTTGTCGGCGGGAAGAACTTCACCGAGCAGTATATCCTGCCGGAACTGGCCAAGCTCCTGCTGGAGAAAGCCGGGTTCGAGGTGGATATGCAGACCGGTGTCGGGACATCCGTTGCCCGTCGCTCTCTGGAGAACGATCAGATGGACCTCTATTACGAATACACGGGCACGGCCTACACCGTCTTCTACAAGGAGAAGGATCTGGACGTGATGACCGATCCGCAGAAGGTCTATGAGTGGGTCAAGAAGAAGGATACTGAAAAGGATCTGGTCTGGCTGAAGCCGGTGGCCTTCAACAACACTTACACCATGCTGATGCGGGAGGAGCAGGCGAAAAAGCTCGGGATCGAATCTATCGGGGATCTGAGCGACTACATCAACGAGCATCCTGACGAGCTGGTGGTCGGGGTCAATGCGGAGTTCTGGGAGCGGCCCGACGGACTCAAGGCCCTGATGACCCACTATGGGTTCCGCCTCCCTTACAACAAGGTGCGGAAGATGGATTCGGGCCTGGTTTACAAGGCGCTGCGGGACAAGAACGTCGATGTCTCCATGGGATTTGCCACCGACGGCCGGATCGATGCGTTCGGCTTTTTCATCCTGGATGACGACAAGAACTTTTTTCCGGTCTACAATCCCGCGCCCGTGGTTCGAAAAGAGGTGCTGGAGAAGAATCCGAAGGTCGAAGAGGTCTTGAATTCCCTATCGGACAAACTGACCACAAAGGAGATGCAGAAGCTCAACGCGGCCGTAGATGTAGAGCACAAGAAGGTCTCTACCGTGGCCCGGGAGTGGCTCGAGAAGAAAGGGCTGCTGTAGGTTTCTGCAGGCTTTCCCGTACACTTTTTTGCAGATCAATATACCCGATCCACCCCATTTACCCCATTGTCTCCTTTTTTGTATAAAAAGGGTTGAAAAGATCGCATAACCCATTTTTTTATAAGGAGGAGACAAATGGCAAAGATCGGTGAACTCTATCAGAGCGGAAACTGGAAAGAGGAGAAACATGTCCCGGTGATCGACGCGCCCGATTCGGTCAAGGCCGACGAGATGTTCGACGTGACCGTCTCCATCGGCAAGGAAGTGGCCCATCCCAACAAGCCCGGGCACCACATCGCCTGGATTCAGCTCTTCTTTCACCCCGAAGGGGAGAAGTTCGCGTATCAGGTGGGGGACTACAAATTCATGGCCCACGGCGCGACCGCCGGAGAGAGCGACAAGGGGCCCGTCTACACCAACCATTCCGTGGTGGCGCAGGTGAAGATCAACAAGCCGGGAACCCTGCTGGCCACCTCATGGTGCAACATCCACGGCCTCTGGGAGTTCGAAAAATCCGTGGGGCTCAAGTAGGAAACGCATATTAGATCCTTTTGTAGAAATCCTGCAGAAGGAGACGATGCCATAAAATTTAGGAGAGCAATCGCCCCTTTACCTTCCGGCCGGAAGGTAAAGGGGCGATTCTTTTCGGAGCCTTTACTTCAGGGAATTTTTCTGGACAAACTGGTTCCTGTCAAGATATGATCTGGTAACAAAAGAAAATCGATAACTTACGAAAAGGTCAAGATATGATCTGGTAACAAAAGAAAATCGATAACTTACGAAAAGCACCGGAAACCCTCAACATATGGCGATTCTTAGATACCTCTTTTTCAGCCTCTGCACCGCACTTCTGCTCTTTGGCATCGGGAAGGAATCCGGGGCCGCGGATTTTCAACGGAGCGGACATCTCCGGGGGCAGGGGCTTCTCTCCTGGCCGGACCATAACGCTGTTATGCAGGATGCGGATCTCTATACGGACGCGGTTGGGGAACTCCGGCTCAAGGGGAAGATCGATCACCAAAAGAGTGGGTTCGAGATCCATTACGAGGCCCTTTATCTTGCCGGCGAGACGCAGAAGAACAGGGGCCTTTTTCGAAAGCGGTATCCCGGCTTTCCGGGCGCGGGGCCGGTCGATGACGACCGCCGCCTCTTCGATCTCACACATACCCTGCACGAGGAGGACGACAGCCTGCTCTACCACCGGCTGGACCGGCTCTCTTACACCCGTTTTTCCGACTGGGGGACACTCACCCTGGGCCGCCAGGCCCTGACCTGGGGAAACGGGATGGTCTTCAACCCGATGGACCTGTTCAATCCCTTCGCGCCCACGGACTTCAACCGGGATTACAAGATGGGCGATGATATGGCCCTGGTGCAGTTTCCGACGGGCGATATGGCCGAGTTGCAGCTCCTTGCTGTCCCCCGGCGGAACCCGGAGAATCGGGAGATCGAGACGGATGAATCCTCGGTTGCGGGAAAGTTCCATTTTGCAAAAGGGGTTTCGGAGTTCGATCTCATGGCTGCGCACCACTACGGAGAGACCGTGATCGGCGCGGGCGCGAGAGGATATCTGAAGAACGCGGCCTGGCGTATGGACGGCGTCTGGACATTTCTGGACAAGGAGGCCGATGAAGAGGGCTTTTTCGCGTTTACAGCAAACATCGACTACTCTTGGAATCTCCTGGATAAGAATTTCTACGGCCTGCTGGAATACTGCCATAATGGTCTGGGGGAGGAGGAGATCGAGGATGCATACGAGCAGACGGCCCTTGTGGAGAGGTTGGCCCGGGGCGAAATCCACACCCTGGGCCGAAATTACCTTTCCGGTCAGATTCAGATGGAGGCCCACCCGCTGGTCAACCTCTATCTGCTGGCCATTTCCGAACTCCAGGGCCCATCGGCCGTTCTTCAGCCCCGGATGGTCTGGGATGCCGCGCAGAGCCTCCGGTGCATCCTTGGTGCAACCCTGTACGCAGGTGAGACGGGAACCGAATACGGCGGCTTTCCGGTCAAGGATGCCGATCTGGTTATAAAGCCTGCAGACACGGCTTTTGTCTGGATCACCTGGTTTTTCTGATCCAAACAGAGGGAGTCAGTTTCGGCTAGCTCTTTTCAAAGGGATCGGAATAGAAGCCGAACTCCTCCAGCCGCTGCCGGACCTGCTTCAGATGGCGGGTGTTGACCACCACATGGTAGTCTTCGGCCTTGAGCAGGTACTTTTTCAGCACTGAATCCTTCGCGATCAGAGCGATCAGCTCCGGGTGGGATTTGAGCTTGAAGACCTTCATGGAGGGGACAGGCTCCAGCGGATTGATCTTCTTCTCCACATCCGACAGAAAATCCTTCCAGATCTGCGGCGGGTCCGATTCGATCTGATCCTTGAAGAGCCGGACATTCTCCCGGATCTCCTCGGGGGAGCGGCAGTTTTTCAGAAAGGAGGGGAAGGTGACCCGGAAGAGGCGCTCGCTGATCCGCTCGGCCATCTTGTCCAGAACCATCTCCGATAGCGGGTCCGGGCCGTCGAGCTGGATCAGCAGCCGGTTCTCCTCCAGTATCGGTTTGGCCCGCATCCGCTCCAACCGGGGCTTGTACTTGTCGCTCTTCCCCAGCAGGTAATCGCCGAGGGGGGTTCTTTTCAGATAGCGCACCCCAGCATAGGGATGATCGTAGGAGGCCTCCTCCTGCCGATTCGATCTCTCTGTTTCGGGCCTGTCATAGGCGATGTCTACAATACCGAATGCGGTCAGCAGAAAGAGGCTCCCCTTGATAAAGGGATCGATCACGGCCTCCCGGTAGTGATCCGGGGTCAGCCGGACCGTCTCGTTTCGGTAGTAGGCGTATTTCCGCTCCTTGTTCGACAGCTTTCGATTGAAAGAGAGGTGGCGCTCTGCCTCCTCCTTGTCCAGCAGATCCGGAATCTGATCCCGATAGAGCGCATACCGGATCAGATTTTCAACCTCGACCCATTCCCCCGGGGGCAGTTCCAGCAGAAGCTTTTGGAGAGTGTCCCGCGCGGCCTTTTCATGGAAGATATGACGCCTTTCCAGCTCCCCTCCCTCGAACCGGTGCAGCCCCCGCAGATGGGTCAGCAGATTGCGAAGGGGGTAAAACTTCCTGGCCTTGGGGCTTAAGAAGTCATCGAAGAGCTTTTTGAGAGTTTTCAGCCCCTTGCCCCAGCTTTTCCGATCCCCAGCGTCGAGAAAGTCGATGATGAGGTTCGTTTTCATCAGCTCCAGAAAGCCCTTCTTCTCCTCGGGATAGAACTCCTGAATGTTGCAGGTGTTGGCCATTTGGCGGACGGATGTCTTCAGAGGCCGGTCCCCTGCTTTGGTGTATCGGAGGTTTCCCTGGGCGATGTATGCGCAGAAGAGATCGATCCCCTCCACGATCCGATCCCCGTCCTCATAGAGAAAATCGGTCTCCTCCGGCTTTTTTGCCCCTTGAAGATGATAATCCCGGGGAAGGGGGAGGTACTCCTTGAGCAGACTGCGCAGCCCGTCCGGCAGATAGAGGGCATATTCATGGGGGCTGCCGAAGACTCCGGCCCAGGAATAGGATTTTCGGGCCGGAAAGATGTGGTAGACCTTGTTGAACTCCTCGGTCTCTAACCGTGTTCCAAAGCGCTGACGGATCTGGGGCGTCAGAATCGGCGGGTCCACCTTCCCCTTGAATTGCCGGATATTGTGTTCTCCCCCCTCCCATACGAGGGTCGAAAAGACGCTTTGAACCCCCTCCGGCAGTTGGGAGAAGAATTCCATGAAGCGATTCTCTTCGGCGTAGATCTCGGCCAGAGCCCGAACCAGTTGGGTCTTTTTCAGCTTATTGACTGAAAAGGGTCCTCGGGTCTTGAACTTTCGATGGTCGTAGACTCGGTTGAGGTACTGGTTGTAGATCGATTTGAGAGTTTCGACGGTATAGGTTTTGTCGATCGCGGTTTCTATGGGGTTCATCGATGTGACTTCGGTCTTATTTGCCATTGTGGATGTAAAATTCTTTCCTTTTTCCCATGTGTCGATAAGATCGGCCGCGGTCTTCTGGATCTCGGGATCGGGGTCCTGCAGGCAATATTGCGCGATCTTCTCGGCAAGATATGTCCGGTTTTCGGAAACACTGTAAAGGACTCGCAGCCGAACCTCGGGATGATCGCTCTTCAGCGCCGCCATCAGAAGGTCCTGCGCCTCGGGAAATCCATGATGGATGCGTCCCACACATAAAACGAGATTGGCATGGAACTGCCAGGGCTCGGTCCGGTTCTGCTGGCGGAAGAGATGGGGGATCATAGGAATACCCACCTCGATGCAGGCATCGACCGCGGCCTGTCGGACTCTGGCATCCAGAAAATTTCCGGTCTTCCGGCCGAGGTTCTCCACCAGAAGAGCCCGCAGCTTTTCGATATCTGCAGGCTTCTGCTTCTGGGTGAGATATTCCGCTTCCCCGTAGCGGAGGAGCACCAGAAGCCGGTGGAAAAGCTGCCCCTTGGGGGAGAGGGCGTTGAGAAACCGGGAATAGTGCCAGGCCGCGATCTCCTCCTGGGCTGCGGCCTTTTCCAAAAGCGCCTCGATACATTCCAGGCAGATGTTTCCGGTGCTCGTCTGGAGAAATGCAGATTCACTGAAGCCGTAACAGGCGCTGCAGGAGTGTTCCCCCTCGAACCACGAGTCCGCGGATACTATTTTCTCCCGGATCGATCTTTGGCTCGTGGATTTTGTCGGCATCGGCATCATGCTCCCAGAACGAATTCCACATCCTTTTCATCCAGGGATTTCAGAGAGGCGCCGTCCGCGGAGATAAGGCTGTCGAAGAGCGCGCGTTTGCGCTCCTGTAAAGCCAGAATCTTCTCCTCGATGGTTCCTTTGGTGATCAGCTTGTAGCTGAAGACGGTCTTCTCCTGTCCGATCCGGTGGGTCCGGTCCACGGCCTGGCTCTCGGCCGCCAGATTCCACCAGGGGTCGAAGATGAAGATGTAGTCGGCAGCCGTCAGATTGAGGCCGATGCCGCCGGTCTTCAGGGTCATCAGAAAGACCCGATGGCTCTCCTCCTCCTGGAATGTCTCCACCAGTTTCTTCCGGTCCCGGGTCGCGCCCGTCATGTGGAGGTATTCGATCCCGGCCCGCTCCAGATCCTCGCCGATGCAGTCGAGTGCGTGGAGGAAGTTGGCGAATACCAGAACCTTGTGGTTGCTGGAGACGATGTCGTTGATGTGCTCCATCAGCACCTCCCGCTTGGGAGAGATGATCCCGTTTTCGCTCTTGGCCTCTGGAATGGCCGCGATCTGACGCAGCTCGCTCAATGCCTGGAGGATGAAGAACTGGGATTTTTCGATACCGTTCTGGCCGATCTGGGCCCGCACCGTCTCGTAATAGAAGCGCCGGCGCTGCTCGTAGAAGAGACGCTGCTCCTCGCTCATGTCAACGAACAGGGTCTGCTCCACCTTTTCGGGAAGATCTTTGAGTACATCCCCTTTGAGCCGGCGCAGCACAAAGGGGTAGATCTTCTTCTTCAGCTCCCCGAGGGCATCCTTGTCGTCGTTCTTCTGGATGGGAACCGCGTAATTCCGGGTGAACTCTTCCAATGATCCGAACATCGAGGGGTTTAGAAACCGGAACAGGGAGTAGAGTTCCCCCAGGTTGTTCTCGATGGGGGTTCCGCTGAGTGCCAGCCTGTGCTCGGCCTGCAGCAGCATCACGGCCCTGGATATCTGTGAATTGAGGTTCTTGATGTTCTGGGACTCGTCTAAGATGATGGAATGGAATTCCATATCCTTGAAGATTTCGATATCGTTTCGCACCATCGCGTAGGTGGTCAGAATCAGGTTTTTGCCCTTTGCTTCTTCCATATCCCGGTTGAGGCCGTGATAGGTGTAATGGGTGAGATCCGGCTTGAATTTAGCCAGCTCGTTCTCCCAGTTGAAGAGAAGGCTCTTGGGCATCACCACCAGGGATGGCTTCTTCTCGCCGGGGTAGATGGTCCCGAGCAGAGCGATGGCCTGCAGGGTCTTGCCCAGTCCCATGTCGTCGGCCAGACACCCGCCGAGGCGGTGCTTGTGCAGATATTGGGCCCACTTGAACCCCTGCTTCTGGTATCGCCGGAGTTCCGCGTTCAACTGCGGCAGCTTGGCCTTGGCCCGGGCCAGCTTGTTGAAGCCCATGAAGATCTCTTTGGATGCCTTGAAGTTCTTCTCCGCGATCCGTTCGTCGATCATCTCCTCCACCACCGGCAGATCAAAGAAGCTGACCTTGACCTTGTCCTTTGTCTTCTTGAAGATCCGGTTGAGCTTGTCGATGTAGCTCCGGTTGATGATGGCATGGGTTCCGTCGCTCAACGGGATGTAGGAATTCTTCCGGTACTGGTTCAGGGCCTCGAAGAGCGGGATCTTTTCCCCCTCGATCTCCAGATTTGCATCCCCCTCCAGAAAGTCGATGCCGTGGGTGAGGGAGAGATCGAGCCGGGGGTTGACGGCCTTGACCTTATACTGCTTCAGCTTCTCCGCGCCCAGGATCTCGAACTGGGGGATGAGCCCCGGCAGTTCCGAATGGATGAAGGCCTTGGCCAGCTCCTCTTCCATGATGAAGAGGTTATCATCTGCAAAATAGCCGGAGGCTCCGTTCTTCAGTGCCCGCCGGTGTTTTTTGAGCAGCTTGTCGATCTCGAAAAAGGCATCGTAGATGTCCTCCCGTCGCACATCACTGACGGTGATCTTCTTCTCCATATCGTTTAAAGTCGCGATCCGCGTCACCTCATAGGTGTCGAAGAAGTCCGGATCAAAGCCGGGAAGGGAGACTGAAAGGCGCAGATGAAGGGAGTTGTCGGGCCCCACCTTCTCGAAGATCAGGGTGGGCCGGGTCTTTTTCGGCTCTCCCCCCTGGACCGAATAGCCGTTGTACCGGACCGGCACCTCTCCGAAGCTGGAGAAGAAGAGGGAGAGGAATTTCTCCAGATTCCGGGGCAGCAGGGTGGTTTCGAAATGGTTGAGCAGATCGAAGTTCTCCCCCAGCGGCGGAATCCGGTAGATCCGATCGTTGCAGAAGAGATGGTCTTCGTTCAGGGGAACGGGCCGGGTCAGCCGATCTCCGTCATGGTGCAGGGATAAGCGGCTCTTGAGCTTTTTCCCCTCTTCATCAACCAAAAGGCGCAACTCTCCGGGTTCGTCGGCAAAGGAGACCGGCTGCATCTTTTTGTCCACGAAGTTTTCCGCCTGCTTCAACTGCCAGAGCAGGTAGTCGTTCTCTCCGATATAGAGATGATCCCCGGGCCGTTCCCAGTCGATGCGGAAGCTGTTCCGCTCCCGGATCGATTCGATGGTGCGCAGCAGATCCCGGGTGGGGCCGCTGTAGTATTCATGGGTGGTCTGAACCTCTTCCCCCTTTTTGTCCACCACGACGACATATCCGCCGTTTTCGTCGAACCGAAGTTGGAAGAAGATATTGTCGGGCCCCTTTTCGGGCCGGATCAGACTTCGGGTTCTTTTCAGTTTTTCAAATATATCGGTCTGTGTTTCCGCCATTCTGCCTCGGCTCCTGATTTGGCTCCTGTATGTTCCCATCTCCCCAAAGGAAGAATGTTAAAATAATCTCTTAAATTCATTAAGATAATCTTTTTTGTCCCCGATTCAAGAGATCGGCGGGAAAAAAATCTTCGCGGATCTTTGGCCGGTTTTGTCATCGTATTTCCAAATGAGCAATAATAATTCTTGATTTTTGATCGAAGATATACTAAAAATTAAATGGAACGAATTCTATTTCCTCTACCGAACATCTCGATCGGCACAGCGGCTCGTCCCGCGTCCACTCTTTTTCAAGCGGAGCCTCCTCTTCTTCCGGCCGCGTTCGGCGCTCCCACTCTTCTTCCATCGGGTAGTCTTCCTCCGGTTGTTATCGAACCGGGTCTGCATATAAACATCTCAACGCCGGCACCAGAAGAAGAAAGCCAAAAGAAAGGAGGAGAAGGAATGAAAAGACAGCTTTTGAACTACGAGACCCTGTTGAAGGTGACCCGCGCCATCTCCCACTCCAAAGACCCCGAAGAGGTGGTATTGATGACTGTCGAGAGTATCAAGACCGCGCTGGACGTGAAGGGGTGTACGGTCTTTCTCATCAACCGCGCCACCAACGAGCTTGAGGTGGCCGCCTCCTACGGGCTGAGCGACGAGTACATCAACAAGGGGCCCGTCAGCGCGCTGAAGTCGATCGCCCGCTCATTGCAGGACGGACCTGTTGCCATCACCGATGTATCGGACGACCCGAGACTCCAGTATCCGGAACAGGCTCAAAAGGAGGGAATCGTCTCCATTCTTTCGGTTCCCATTGTGGCGGCCGGCCGCGTCATCGGCGCACTCCGGGTCTATACGGCCGAGGCCTGGGACTTCACCCTCGAAGATGTCAACTTTGTCCAGGCCATGGCCTATATGGTCGGGATGGCCATCGACATGGCCCGCCACTACAAGGGGCTGAAAGAGAGCATCGAGGTGCTCAAGAGCCTGAGGGACCCGAATCTGATCAAATCCCGGAAGTGGACGCCCTATGAGGGGGTTCCGGTGAGCGTCGCGCCCTTTGACGCGACCTGATCCGCCTCGCTCTTTTCCGCGGTTCGATCCGTTGCCCTCATAAAGAAGGCCCGGCAAAAAAACCGCAAAAAAAGCCGTACATAAAAAAAGGAGGTGCAGATGCACCTCCTTTTCTGTTCTCAGGGGGAAACCTCTCTAAAGAAGTATCCGGACCGAAGACCTATGAGCCGGTTGCGGCCTTGTGGGTCTTGATCTCCACCTTGTCGGTCAGGTTCTCGTAGTAATCCCGCAGGACCACCACCACCTCGTCCCGGCCGAAGTGATCGGGAAGATCACCGCCCTCGGAGAGGAGCTTCCGGAGCATGGTGCCGGAGAGACAGACGTGTGCTCTTCCGATCTAGAAGAACCCGATCCTCTTTGCCGTGGGGGCAGGTCCGCAGGGAGGCCATGCCGTCGCACTTGTGGCAGTAGAAGGTCCAGTCGATCTTCAGCGGGGTGCAGAGCAGCGCCTTTCCGGGCTCTTCAGGGGCCGGAATCTTGTCGAAGATGGTCTGGGCCTCGAACATCCCGTAGAAGTCGCCCACGCCCGCATGGTCGCGGCCGATGATCATCCGGGAGCATCCGTAGTTCTGGCGGAAGGTGGCGTGCAGCAGACCCTCGCGGGGGCCGGCATAGCGCATATCCAGGGGATATCCGCCCTGAACCACTTTGTCCTCGACGAAATAGTTCTTCACCAGCACGTCGATGCACTTGACGCGCACGTCGGCCGGGATGTCGCCGGGCTTCAGGTTGCCGACCAGGCTGTGGATGAAGACGCCGTCGCAGACTTCCACCGCGATCTTTGCCAGGTACTCGTGGGAGCGGTGCATGGGGTTCCGGAGCTGCAGGGCCGCAACCTCTTTCCAGCCGCGGTCATCGAAGATCTTCCGGGACTCTTCGGGGCGCTGATAGATTCCCTTGTACTTTTCCGGATATTCGGCCTCGCTCAGCACCTTGACAGGGCCGGCCAGGTTGAACTCCTTCTGGTTCATGACCATCTGGACACCCGGATGATCGTCTTTCGCGATCTTCCAGAACTCGTCAGCGCTCGGGGTGCCTTCGCCCATGAAGACCTTCTCGCACTCGTACTTCTTCTCGTCCTCGGACATCTCATACTTCTCGGTGACCTTCATGGTGGCCATGACCACATTGGTCTGGGGGTCCACCAGCGCGATCTCATCGCCCTCTTTGATCGCGTCGGCATCGGCCCGGGAGACGTCAAATGTCACGGGGATGGGCCAGAAGGTGCCGTCGGCTATCAGATAGTTGTCGCAGACGCCCTTCCAGTCGGCCTTGGTCATGAAGCCGGTGAGGGGGCTGAATCCGCCGATGCCCATCATGATCAGGTCACCTTTGGCGCGGGGGGTAATGGGAATCTGCTTCAGGCCGGCGGCCTTTTTCTTTTCGGCTTCAAGCTCAGCGCCTTCCAGAAGACAACAGGTCAGGCCTTTTCCGCCATGCGGGGGAATCAAGTTCGACATGTGATTGTCTCTCCTTTTTTTTCTAATTGTTTACGTTGACATGTCCGTATCCAAATTCCGTATCCAAATACGGTTGCATACAATCTCTTTTGACAAAGGATAACCTTTTATAAAGGAAATGGGTTTTTGTCAAGAACTATTCACGATATTTGAAATACTGTCTTTTGCCTATATCCTTTCTCCATCTGTTATGGTAGAATTTTTCATTATGCCGAAGGAGCTTGGAAGGAGCTTATATGACCCCGCAACAGGAGGAAAAAAGATGCTCAAAGATATTCGAAAAGGACTGATGACAGGACTGGGCGCGATCTTCATGACCCGGGAGCGGATCGAGGAGGTGACGCAGCGGCTGGTCAAGGAGGCCAAACTGAGCGAAGAGGATGCGCGGCGGCTTGTGGATGAATTGTCCGATAGCGGCGAGGAGCAGTTTGCAAGAATCGAAAAGTCGATTTCAGAGGCCATGAGCAAGGGGATGGATTCCATCGGGGTGAGCCGTCAGGAGGCATTCGAGAACCTCAAGGAGAAGGTGGATGCTATGGAGATCCGGGTCTCCATCCTTGAAAGGGCTCGCGAAGCCGAAAAGGAGCGGTAATCCTGTGGACTGGAAAACTCTTTCGAACATCGGCCGGTTCAAGGACATCATCATGGTCCTCTGGAAATACGGGTTCGAGGATCTGGTGGAGGAGCTGAATGTTCCGGGAAAGCTGCTGGTCAGAGCGATGACCCCCCAACAACAGTACGGAAAATTCGAGCGCTTCCGCCATGCCCTGGAGGAGCTGGGGCCGGCCTTCATCAAACTGGGGCAGGTGCTGAGCCTTAGGCCCGATGTGGTTCCCAGGGCCATCATGTTGGAGCTTCAGAAGCTGCAGGACGATGTCGCGCCCGTCGATTTCGACCAGATCCGGCCCGTGATCGAGGAGGGCCTGGGCAGGCCCCTTTCGGAGGTCTTTCCGGTCTTCGATCCGGAGCCCATAGCGTCGGCCTCCCTTGCCCAGGTCTACCGGGCAGCTCTCCACAAAGAGGGGCCGGCCGTCGCCGTAAAGGTGCAGCGGCCTGGCATCAAGCCGATGATCAAGACCGATCTCGAGATCATGATCGCCATTGCCGACAAGGTTCATGAACGGTTCGACGAACTGAAGATATACGAACTTCCCCAAGCGTTCCGCTCCGCGGGCCAGACCATGATGCGGGAGCTGGATTTTCGAAAGGAATCCCGCTATATGCATGTGGCCCGGGCCAATCTCTCCAATCTCCCCTTCATCTATATCCCCAAGGTCTATGACGAGTACTGCACCGAACAGATCCTGGTGATGGAGCAGATCATCGGCACCAAGATCAGGAACATCGACCGAAAGCATCTGGACAAGGAGGAGGCTTATGAGCTGGCCCGGCAGGGATTGAAGGCCGGGGTTCAGCAGGTCTTCCGCGACGGCTTCTTCCATGCGGACCCCCATCCGGGAAATCTCATCATCGGCGAGGACAACAAGATCTGCCTCATCGACTGGGGCATGGTGGGAAGGCTCACCAGCAGCGAACGCCACGATCTCATCGATCTGGTGAGCGCGGTGGCGGACAAGGACAGCAAGCGGCTCATGTATGCAGTGCTCAGCATCGCGATTCTGAACCAGGAGGATGATGTCAACCGGAGAAGCCTGGAAAAGGATCTCATGGACATCCTCGACATGTACCATTCGGTATCGGTGGAGGAACTCAACCTGGGGCAGCTCCTGCTGGACATCGTCACGGTCATGCGGGATCATTATCTCTCCATTCCGCCCGATTTCGCGACCATGATCAAGACTCTCATCACCCTGGAGGGGGTCGCGCGGCAGCTCTACCCTGAACTCGACGTGATCGACGAGGCCGCGCCCTACATCAAAAGGCTCTCCAGCAAGCGCTTCACCCCCAGCGCGATGTTCCGGGGGGCCGCAGTACTCTTCTACAAGCTGCTGACTTCCAAGGGGCACTTTCCCCGGCACATCGGCAACATCGTCCGGAAGATCGACGAGGGGACATTCCGGATTCAGTTCGCGCTGCCCGATATCAAGAACATCATCCAGACCCTGGAGCATGTCTTCAACCGGCTCACCTTCGGCATCATCATCGGTTCTCTGATCATCGGCTCATCCATGATCATCACCACCGGGGTCCGGCCCCATATCTTCGGCTATCCGGCCTTCGGCATCATCGGGTATATCGTCTCCGCGCTGCTGGGGCTATGGCTCATCTATCACATCATCCGCCATAGGAATTTTTAACCCCTGATCAGACCTTCCGGGTGCGGAAGCGGTGCAGAGAGGGCAGGTGTAAATGAGAAACGGAGAAATCGCTCAAGGCCGATTTGCAGATGCCCGTAACCTGGGGCAGAGTTCTTCCATCATTACCTGGATGGCTTTGGACCGGAAGGAGAATCGAGCCTGTGTGGTCAAACATCTGCGGATCGAGGAGAGCGACCTCACCTTTGATGCGCTGAAGCGCAGAGCCGGAATTTTGGCAGATCTGCGCCATCCGAACATCCCGGATACCTACGACTGCATCTTCGAGGGGGGCGATGACCCGGACGAGATCTGGATCGCGCAGGAATACATCGAAGGCAGGACATTGGCCCGGCTCGTCTCCGAAGGACACCATTTCACAGAAGCCGAGATCTTCAATATTCTCTCCTCCATTACCAGTGCCCTTGCCTACATCCACGCCTTTTCCCCCAGGCTGATCCACAGAAACATCCGGCCCGACCATATCCTCATCAGGAAGGAGGGCACGCCCTATCTGACCGGTTTCGGAGAGATGCTGGATGATGCGGACGGGCCGGCGCGGCTTCCGGATGCGGTGATGAAGGAGGGGTTCGGATATCTTCCGGTCGAGGTAATGGCCGAAGAGACCTCCCCGTCCTCGGATATCTACGGACTGGGCGTGACGCTGATCTTCGCTCTCTCCCATCAGGAACCCATGCAAATGATGCGCGGCGCGGAGAACCGGCTCGATTTCGATGGTCGGGTCAATGTATCTCCGGATCTGCTGAGAATCCTGAAGAAGATGGTTGCGGCCGACCCGAAAGAGCGGTATCCGAATGCGGATGCGGTCCTGGCCGACATCGCCGCGCTTCAGGGGGTCGGAGAGCTGACCGCGGCCCAGATTGCGGAAAAGGGAGCCGTGGTGACGATGAGCCAGAAAACCCGGATTAACAAGGTGCTGATGCTCTCACTGCTGGGTGTCGGCGTGGTTTCCGGTGCAGGGCTGCTGCTGTTGATCCTGCTGATGCTGTAGAAATGTAGAAATATAGAAATTCTGTTGCAGAGCGGTTGCGGATGATAAAGTTGCTTTTGGGGATTCTGATGGCCGTTTTCGGCCAGATATTCTGGCGTCTGCCGCCGGTTTTCGGCTTTCTGGTGGGACTTCTGGCCGGAGAGGTGATGGAACTGCGCCAGCGGGTTCGCAGGCTGGAAGAACGGCCGAAGGCGGTTCCGGAGATCCGGCCTTGAACTGCGCCAGCGGGTTCGCAGGCTGGAAGAACGGCCGAAGGCGGTTCCGGAGATCCGGCCTTCGGCTGTGCCCGCGCCGGAACCGGAACCGGAATCGGAACCGGAACCGGAATCGGAACCGGAATCGGCATCTTCGGAGCCCGAAGCGGAGACTGCGCCGGTCTCCCTTTCCGGGCCGATGGAGAAAGAGGAGGCGGAGCCGGTGACAACCGCGCCGGTCTCCCTTTCCGAGCCGATGGAGAAAGAGAAGGCGGAACCGGTGACGGCCGCGCCCCCGGAAGCTCCGGAGGAGAAAGAAGAGAAAAAGGCGGCGGCCGAAGAGAAGGATTGGGAGCGGCTGGAGATCTATTCCCTTTGGGATCGCCTGCCGGAAAGGCTCTCCCGCGTCAATCCGGTGGTCTGGGTCGGGCTGGTGGTCCTCTTCTTCGGCGTCGGTTTCCTGGTGAAACTGGCCGCGGATCACGGCCTGCTCCCGATCGAGCTTCGCCTTGCCGGTGTCGGGGTTCTGGGAATCGTTCTGCTGGGGCTGGGCTGGCGACTGCGCCTGAGCCGTCCCGATTTCGGGCTTCTGGTGCAGGGCGGCGGGATCGGGATTCTCTATCTGACGCTCTTTGCCGGAGCCAAGCTCTATGGACTGATTCCTTTGGGGCTGGCTTTCGTTCTCATGGCGGCGCTGGCCGTTCTCTCGGGCGCGCTGGCCGTGCTTCAGGATTCCCATCCACTGGCCGCATACGGTGCGGCAGGCGGATTTCTCGCGCCGGTGCTGACATCTACCGGCGCGGGAAGCCATGTCGCGCTCTTCACATACTATGCAATTCTCAATGCCGGCATCCTCGGCGTGTCCTGGTTCAAGGCGTGGCGGATGTTGAACCTTCTCGGGTTCGGCTTCACCTTTGTCATCGGTACGGCATGGGGGATACTGCAGTATCGAGCCGAGGATTTTGCCACCACCGAGCCCTTTCTGATCCTCTTTTTTCTCTTTTACACCCTGATCGCGATCCTATTTGCCCTGCGCCAGCCGCCCCGCCTTCGGGGGGCCGTGGACGGAACCCTCGTCTTCGGGGTTCCCATCGTGGCCTTCGGGCTTCAGGGGGGGCTGGTCCATGAGATGGAATATGGGCTTGCCTTCAGTGCGCTCTCTTTGTCCCTGTTTTACCTGTTGACGGCAACGGCCCTCTGGCGGCGGCAGGGCGAGGGGCTTCGGCTGCTGACCGAGGCATTTACCGCGCTGGGGGTGGTCTTCGGAAGTCTTGCCATTCCATTGGCCCTGAGCGGGCAGTGGACAGCTTCGGCCTGGTCCCTGGAAGGCGCGGGGCTGGTCTGGATCGGGGTGCGGCAGGGACGGATTACCGCACGGATTTTCGGGATATTGCTGCAGTTGGGTGCGGGAATCGCGCTGCTGTTTGGCTGGGATGCTTCCGCGGATCGGCCCCTTCTGAACGGCCTTTTTCTCGGAGCGCTCTGCGTGAGTGCTGCTGGATTCTTCTCATCCTTCTACCTGAACCGAAAAGAAGGTTTTCTGCGGAAATGGGAGAAGAATCTTCCGTCCCTTCTTGTCCTGTGGGCCGCGCTCTACTGGTTCGGGGGCGGGTTTCATGAGATCGACCTTTATGTTTCCCCAGATAATGCGCTTCATGCGGCGCTGCTTTTTATCGGTGTCAGCGCGGGGCTTATGGCGGAGATTTCCCGGCGGCTCGAATGGCCCCAGGGAAGGATTCCGGCCTACGGTCTTCTGCCGGGGATGGTCTTCATTGCCTGGCTCACTTTGGCGGGTTCCCGGTGGAACCATCTTTTTTACGGATGGGGATGGTTTCCCTGGATTTTCGGATTTGTCGCGCAGTACTTCGCGATGCGGCGGCTGGAAAAGGGGCTTTGGATGCGGGGATATCATCTGGCGACGCTGCTGTTTGCGGTCTTTGTGCTGACATGGGAGGCCGGATGGGGGATGGATCGTCTGGCAGGGCAGGAAGAGCCTCTGAATAGCGTATGGTCGTTTATTGTATTCGGGGTTGTTCCCGCGCTGGTGATGATCGCCCTGACGGGGCGGGGAAAGCGGTTCGGATGGCCTGTGGCGGCATTCGAGATGGAGTATCGGGGAATGGGGCCGCTGGTTTTAGGGATCTGGATATTGATATGGGAGATACTTGCCGCGGGTTTTTCGGGGGACCCGGACCCGCTGGTCTATCTGCCGGTACTGAATCCGTTGGATGTTGCGCAGGTTTTCTCCCTGATGGCCGTCATCTTTTGGCTGAGAGAGGTTCACCGGGAAAGGATTTTGCTGCCGTTTCGCCTGCCGGTTTCGAAACTGGGCGGATTGCCGGCCGGGGTCGGACTCTTCTGGCTGACGGTCGTGATTGCCCGGACCGTTCATTTCTGGGGGGATATTCCCTATGACGGGGAGGCGCTGTTTCGCGCGACGATTTTTCAGACCGCTGTTTCGGTGATCTGGAGCCTGACCGCGCTGGGGGCGATGATATTTGCCCATCGAAGGGGATTGCGGAAGGTCTGGTATGGGGGCGCGGCCGTGCTGGCGGTTGTTGTTGTAAAACTGTTTCTGATTGATCTATCCGGCAGCGGAACGGTTTCCCGGATTGTCTCGTTTTTGGGAGTGGGGGTGCTGATGCTGGTGATCGGATATTTTGCGCCGCTGCCGCCGGAGAATAGGGGGGCAGGGGCTGAAGAGGGGCTGAAGGAATGATAAGAGCCGTTATTATTGGCTTTAGGGTTGGGTTGTTTTCTTTTTTGATCTGCCTTGTGACATGGGCGGGTGTCGGTTTTGCCCAAGGGCTTAAGCCCGAAGATTTTGCCGATGGGCTTCTGCTGGAGCCGGAGGGGACGGGGCCGATATATGGTCTGGCGGTTCCGGAGACGGTGTATCAGGGGGTTTTGCAGAAGGATCTTTTGGATGTGGCGATTTTCGATGCAGAGGGGCGGATGCTCTCTCATGCGGTTCGGCGGCCCCGGAATTTGCTGGTTCGGCAGGAGCCGGTGGAACTGCCCTTTTTTCCGCTCTATGAGAGCGCTTCCGAAGGGAAGGGGGAGATTCTCTTTCTTTTTGGGACTGACAGCGCGGGTGCAATTCTTCGAAGGGTGAAGGGGCCGAGTTTCAGGGAAACGGAGGAAAGGACCAAAAGGACGAAAAGGACTCAAAGGACCGGGCGCGAAGAAGGGACCCAAGGGACTCAAAGGACTGGGGGCCAAGAAGGGACCGGAGATGTAATTGGAGAAGATGAGATCGAAGGGGTGGAAAGCCCTAAGGAGAAAGTGCTTTACGCCTATTTGGCCGATGCGAGCCGGCTGGATGGCGGAATCGATGCGTTGGAGATCCGGTGGTTCGGGGCCGGGGAGGCTTTTATCAGCACTGTCTCCGTGGAAGGCAGCGATGACTTGACCCGTTGGCGGATGCTGAACCAGAATGCTACGCTTGCGGATATGAATTACAGGGGGCATCGCCTTGCGGAGCATCGGATTCCGATTCCGGGGGGAACCGGTGTGAAATACCTGAAGATCCTATGGCCGGCCGGGAAAGAGGGAGTGATGATCAGCCGCATCAGCGCAATTCCTTCCGGACTGCGGCAGGAGCCTGATCGGCGTTGGATGCGGATAGCGGGGCAGGCGGTTCCGGCGGTTCCGGGAAAGCCCGGTATTTACGAATATGAGACCAGCGGCCTCTTTCCGGTCGATCGGCTCGATCTCCATTTTAAAGAGCCCAATTCCCTGGCTCAGGCCGAGATCCTGTCGAGAGAGAATGCAGAGACTTCATGGAAGCTGCGAAGCAGCGGCCTTTTCTACCGGCTGAACGTGGGGCGGATTCAAAATCCTGAATCCCGGCTTCAGAGCGATCCGGTCCGCATCTCAGCGACTCCGGATAGGTACTGGCGCATCGTGCTTTCCCATCCGGCCCGGGATTTCGAAGAGATTCCCGAGCTGGAGATCGGCTATCTTCCCCATGAGATCGCCTTTATCGCGCAGGGCAGGCCCCCCTTTCGCCTTGCCTACGGCAGCCGGGCTGCCGATGTCGGGGAAGCTCCTCTCAGCCTGCTGCTCGACGCCCTGGAGAAAGGGGGACAGGCTGTTTCCCCTGCCCCGGTTCGGATCGGGGGAATTGTGGAATTGGGCGGAGAGGCCGCGCTTGCACCAAAACCGGGCCCCCTGCCCTGGCGGAAGTGGACCCTCTGGGCCATTCTGATCATTGGAGTGGCCGGGGCCGGCTTTATGGCCTGGCGCCTCTACCGGATGATGGAGACCGAGAAAGGATAGACGAGACGCAGTTGTCCAGCCTCATGGCCTGGCGCCTCTACCGGATCATGGAGACCGACAAGGGATAGACGAGACTCAGTTGTCCCGCGTCATGGCCTGACATCCCACCGCGATATAGGTGTAACCTTTTTCCGTCAACTCCTTATAGTCCGGAATCATCCGCCGGCCGTCGATGACCAGATAGGGCGGCTTGACCGTCTCTTCAATGGTGCGGGAAAGCCCCCGGAACTCCTCGCAGTCCGATGAGAGGAAAAGGCCGTCGCTCTCTTCGATGGCGGCCTTTGCCGAATCGAAGTAGCTGATCTTTTCAAAGAGGATGTTCCGCTCCGGATCGAAACAGACCCGGGCAGTCTCGTTTGCCAGAGGATCATAGGCATGGATCTTTGCGACCCCCCGCCCCAGCAGACATTCAATCACCTTGATGGAGGAGGCATCTCTCATGTCGTTGGTCCTCTTCTTGAAGGCCAGCCCCAGCACCGCGATGGTCTTGTTATTGAAGGCAAATCGGGCCTCGTTTATCGCGCGATCCACCAGATATATCTTCTGGAACTCGTTCACCTCGTAGGAGGCCTCGAGCATCTTGGTGTTCACATTGACCCTTCTCAACTGATAGATGAGCGAGGAGATATCCTTGCCGAAACAACTCCCCCCCGCGCCGTTGCTGACAAAAGAGCCCCATGTGCTGATCCGGGTATCGGCCGTCACCCCCATCCGAAGGTCATCGATGCTGACGTTGGGAAAGCTCTCGCCGATCTTGGCCCCCACCCCGTTCCAGAAGGAGATATATGTGAGCAGCATGGTATTGGCCACATACTTGATCGACTCGGCCGTCTCCGGCGTGGTTTCGATATACTTGATCCGGACATGGTGGATGAACTGGGAGTAGATTCGGCGCATGATCTTGAAATCCTGCTCCTGATCGCAGCCGACCACAACCCGGTCCGGCTTTCGCGCATCGTCCACGGCATTGCCCTCGGCCAGAAACTCCGGATTGGAGCAGACCCCGAAGTTCACTACCTCGTGCTCTTTCAAAATCCCTTCCAGGTGTCGGGCAGTGCCGATGGGAACAGTGCTCTTGTTGATGAAGAGCAGTCGCCGGGTATCCTCCCGCCGGGCCGCGACATCCGCTATCTGCCGCGTCGCGGCATCGTAACAGGTCAGATTTGTCGAGCCGTTCAGATTGGGCGGCGTGGGAAGGCAGAGGAAGATCGCATCGGCCCCCTCCAGGATCGACTCCAGATCCGTGGAGAAGAAGAGATACCTGCCGTGGGTCTCCCTGATGATAGCGGCCAACCCCGGCTCGTTGACATACCGCTCGATCGCGCCGGCCTCTCCGGTGGTGAAGGCTTCGATCTTTCGGGCATCGTTATCGTATGCATAGATCTCATGACCGTATTCCGAGCAGACGGCCGCATGGACAAGACCCACATAGCCGGTTCCCGCAACAATGATTTTCATTCTGTATCCTCGCTCCTTTTCAGTTCCACAATCGTCGCGCCCCAGCCCCCGGAGCCGGACGGCGCCTCATAAAACCGCTTCACAAAGGGGTTCTTCTTCAACGCCCCATGAACCCCCTTCTTCAAAAACCCCTTCCCCTTCCCGTGAATCACCCGAACGATGAAGATCCCCTCTTCTATACACGCTTCAAAATAATCCCGCAAGAGATCCGAAACCTCTTTTGGCTGAAAGGTATGCAGGTCTAAAGTATCCGTAATCGGCACCACAACAGGTTCCATATCATCGAATTCTTCTTCCATGAATTCTTCTTCTATCAGTTCCGTCCGCACCATTTGCCCCATTCTATTCATCCGGTCTATTGATCCGATCTATTCATCCGGCCTCCTCCATCCGGTCCATCTGTCCCTTATGTCCTTTACGTCCTTTTGGTCCTTTGTCCTTTCAAAAAAACCGCCCTACTATATCGGTTCAATCCTGATAAGTCGAGGAATAAGAACCCTTTTTAGGGTGAAGTTCTGCCGGATATACAGGCTTTACCAGAGTAAAATGCCGAAAAGACCGTATTTTGAACTCCGTCCCTTCCATGCCATAAGAAGAGAGTAAAACAACCGCGAATCTTCCACGGAGGAATTATGCACAACCCACTATCCGTAAAACCATTCATCACTTTGCTGCTGATCCTGATGCTTTTCGGTTCGGCCGTTCCGGCGCCGGCCCAGATGTCCACTGACCGAAACAAAGTCACCGACGCAGACATCGCCCGCGCCGTAATCATGGAGATCGAAGAGGAGCGGGGCGTCTCTGCCCGGCGCATCGACGCGACATCGGATGAGGGCGTCATCACCCTCTCCGGAAGCGTAAGAAACATTGCGGCCGCCGGTCTGGCAGCCCGCCTTGCCGAATCCGTGGCCGGCGTCAAAGCCGTAGTCAACGAACTCGAAGTCCGCGGCTCCGGGGAGCGCCCAGATACCGGTCTGAGATCCGATGTCATGGAAGCACTTGCCTATGATCCTGCCGCAAAAGAGTGGAACATCGATGTCCGGGTAGACAACGGCACCGTGACCCTCGGAGGAACCGTCGATTCCATGGCCAAAAAGCGATTGGCCCGGCAGATCGTCCAGAACATCAAGGGCGTCCGGGATATCGACAACCGCATCGAAATCGAGCAGGGGAAACGGTATCCGGACAGCGAGATCCGTGAAGAAGTCCGGCAGCGCCTGGCATGGAGCGAACTGGTGGACCATTCCCGGATCAATGTCGGTGTAGTTGACGGCGAAGTCATCCTGACCGGCGAGATGGAGAGCGCTGCCGAAAAGCGCAGAGCCCAGCAGGATGCTTGGGTGTCGGGTGTTGACCGGGTGGACGTGGAAGGGCTCGAAGTCACCCCGTGGGCCCAAGACAACATAGCGACCGATGATTCCTATGAAGAGCGCTCCGATCCCGATATCGAAGAGGCCGTCAACCGGGCATTCGAATACAACCCCCGGGTGGTGGCCCGGGAGGTGGATGTTCGGGTAGTGGACGGAAAGGTGACGCTCTTCGGCACAGTGGACAATCTCCCGGCCAAGCGGGAGGCCGAAGAGGTGGCAAGAAATACCTCCGGGGTCTGGCGGGTCCGAAACTACATCCAGGTCAATCCCGAAACGCCCACGGATCAGCAGGTGGCAGACCGGATAAAAAGAGCCTTTCTCCGGGATGCCTACATCGACCGGTACGACATCACCATAAAGGTCTACGACGGCGAAGTGACCCTCATCGGAATCGTGGACAGCCTCTTTGAAAAGGCGCGCGCGGATGACGTCGCCAGCAGAATCTACGGCGTTTCAAAGATCAACAACTACCTCAAGACCGAAAATCCCCGGGATATCCAGACCCACAACCCCTACACGGACAACTTCCGGATCTACGATTTCGACTGGTACTCCCCGCCCGCGTATCTGCCGGTGGCAGAGGACCGGGAGATCGAATCCGACATCAAAGAGCAGCTCTGGTGGAGCCCCTTTGTGGACGCGGACCAGGTCGAGATCCAGGTGGAAGAGGGCGTAGTCACCCTCACCGGAACCGTGGATTCCTGGCGGGAGCGCTCCGCTGCAAAGGAGAATGCCCTGGAGGGCGGTGCGGTCCGTGTGAGAAACCAGCTTCAGCTCCGCAAAGGCCCTCAAAATAATCGTCAATAATCCCAAAAAAACCTGACAATGTCAAGGAGAGATATGTCATCCGAACAGCAGCAATCCGGTTCCAAATCCGGCCCTCCCGTAGAAAAACCTTGGGCAAAATCGGTCGATGAAGTCACAGATGCCCTGGATGCAAAGGATAACGGTCTCAGTGAAAACGATGCCGAAGAGCGGCGAAAAACCTATGGAGAGAACCGGCTCAAAGCCGCCAAACAGAAATCGGCCGCGGCCATCCTTTACGAACAGTTCAAAAACCCCATTATCCTTCTCCTTTTGGGCGCGTCGGTCATCTCCTTCCTCTTTGGGCAATGGCTCGACGGCATAGCGATCCTGATCGCGCTTCTGGTCAACATCGTCATCGGCTTTGTTATGGAGCTGAAGGCGATCCGTTCTCTGGAATCACTGCAGAAGATGGCCCGGGTGGATGCAAAGGTCCGCCGGGACGGAGAGGTCAAAAAGATCCCGGCCCAGCAGCTCGTCCCAGGGGACCGGGTGGTGATCGAGGCCGGCGACATCGTCACCGCAGATCTTCGTCTTCTGGAGGCCCAGCGGATGCAGGCCGATGAGTCGGCCCTGACCGGAGAATCGGTTCCGGTCTCGAAGAATACCGAGGCCGTTGATGGGGACGCCTCTCTTGCCGAGAGAAAGAGCATGCTCTTCAAGGGAACCTTTGTAACCTTGGGATCGGGAGAGGGCATCGTGGCCGCCACCGGTATGAAGACCGAACTGGGGAAGATATCCCAAATGGCCGAGGCGGCCGAAGAGGAGGAGAGCCCCATCGAAAAACGGCTCGAGAAGCTTGCATACCGGCTGATCTGGGCCACCTTCGGGGTCTCGGCCCTGCTCATCGGCATCGGCCTGATTCGGGGCCAGGACACCTTCATGATCATCCAGACCGCCATCATCCTTGCGGTGGCGGCAATCCCGGAGGGGCTGCCCATAGTCGCGACCATCGCCCTGGCCCGGGGCATGTGGCGGATGGCCGAACACAATGCCATCGTCAACCGCCTCTCCTCTGTGGAAACCCTGGGCTCCACCAGCGTGATCTTCACCGACAAGACCGGAACCCTGACGGAAAACCGGATGCGGGTGACGCAGTTCGCTCTGGCCATGGACGGATCGGTCAACCTGGAAGAGGGAAGTTTTTCAAAAGATGAGGAGTCGGTCGATCCTTTGGATTTCGCGCCGCTGCGGGAGATGCTCGAAGTCGGGGTCCTCTGCAACAATGCCTCCATTGACGAGGATGAGCCGGAAAGCCGTGAGGATGCGGTCGGAGACCCGGTGGAGATCGGACTTTTAATCGCCGGAGCCAAGGCCGGCATGAAGCGGGACGCGCTTTTGGAAAAGATGTCCGAGGTGCGGGAGGTTCCCTTTGATCCCGAAATCATGATGATGGCCACCTACCACACCGGCGATGAAGGCATCCGGGTTGCGGTCAAGGGCGCGCCCGAAGCCGTACTCGATCTCTGCACAAACTACAGAACCGAAGCGGGAACCGAGAGCTTCAGCGAAGAGGAGAAGCAGAAGTGGCGGGATCGAAACCATGAGATGGCCAAAGGAGGGCTTCGGGTTCTGGCCGTAGCGCAAAAGCAGGTCCAATCCAAGGAGGCCGAACCCTACGAGGATCTCGTCTTTCTGGGGCTGGTCGGAATGCTCGATCCGGCAAGAGAAGATGTCCCGCAGGCCATCGAATCCTGCCATAAGGCCGGCATCCGGGTGATCATGATCACCGGCGATCAAACGGAAACGGCAAGAAACATCGGAAAGAAAGTGGGCATTTCTGTCGAAGGGCTGAGTGAAGAGGAGATGGTGGTGCGCGGCAGCGATCTGGGTGATCCCGAAAAGCTTTCGGACGAGGAGCGGAAGAGGCTGGTAAAGACGCCCATCTTTGCAAGGGTCAACCCCGGGCAGAAGCTTGACCTCATCGAACTCCATCAGAAGGAGGGCGCGATCGTCGCGATGACCGGAGACGGCGTCAACGACGCGCCGGCCTTGAAAAAGGCCGATATCGGCGTCGCGATGGGCCGGCGGGGAACCCAGGTGGCCCGGGAGGCCGCAGACATCGTGTTGCAAGACGATGCCTTCAAGACGATCCTGGTGGCTGTGGAACAGGGCAGGGCCATCTTCAAAAACATCCGCAGGTTCATCCTCTATCTCCTCTCCGGAAACGTGGGAGAGATCATGATCGTCGCCTTTGCCATCCTCGCGGGTGCGCCTCTGCCCCTGCTGCCCCTGCAGATCCTCTATCTCAATATGATCGGCGACGTCTTCCCCGCACTGGCACTGGGATTGAGCGAGGGAAATCCGGAGAACATGAAAAAGCCGCCGCGGGATGCGGACGAGGCGATCCTCACCAAATACCACTGGGTCGCCATCATGGTCTACGGCCTGATCTTTGCCGGGGCCGTACTGGGTGCGTTTGCGCTGGCCTTTAAATGGCTCGGGATGGATACAGAGGGGGCCGTGACGGTCTCCTTTCTCAGCCTGGCCTTTGGCCGGCTCTGGCATGTCTTCAATATGAGAGAGCGGGGATCGAACCTATTCATCAACACCATCACCACAAACCCCTATGTCTGGGGCGCTCTGGCCCTATGCACGGGACTGCTGCTCATCGGCGTCTATATACCGTGGCTCGGAGATGTACTCCATCTTGTAAATCCCGGGGGGAAGGCCTGGCTGCTCATTATCGGATCGAGCCTGATTCCGCTGATTTTCGGCCAGCTATGGGCCACCTTTTCCCGAAGAGATCAGGAAGGGGAGAGGAATCCGGAGAGGAAGAATCCGGAAGAAGAGGAGAAAGAAGCCGCATAGAGACGGCACAGAAAACGGTACAATGATTTTTTCCCACCATAAATCCCCGTAGCATTTTCCCATCATACTGCCGGCAGCGGAAGAAAATCCGCTGCCGGTCCCGCATCCGGAAGAATCCGGACTGGGAAATTTTCTATACAGTGATCGGCTCAGGCAGGCCCGTCTGCAGCCTTCATCAGTCCCTCTAGAAATTTTTCATCCTCCACCGCATGCAGAACGATTCCGATAAAGAAGGCATCCTCCTTTTCGAGCCCCTGGGTCAGCGCGGTGCTGTCCCGTTCTCCGTCCCAGATCCGGCGGATCGCGGCCGGCAGCGCGGTATGGCCGCTTCCTTCCATCGAGGCCAGCAGCGGTTCTGCCTTGGATCGGGTCTCGGGATGATGGGCCGGAATGGCCGCGGTCAGCAGGACTTTGGCGTGCTGCGGAGAGAAGTGGTCTCCCTCCTCCCCGTGATGATGGTCATGGCCATGATGATGGCCTTCGCCGTGGTCGTGTTCGCTTTGGGAGAGCTTTTCCGATGCTTCGAGGAGCTTCTGCAGATCCCGGGGATCGTTGACCGCATCGAGGATCAGCGACACCGTGGCCGCATCCTCCTCATCCAGCCCCTGGCGCAGCGCCGCATAATCCCGCTCTCCGTCCCAGATCCGGCGGATGACGCCCGTCAACTCGGTATAGCCGCCATTTTCCAGCGCGTCAATCAGGGGGCCGGCCTGATCCTTGGCCTCGGCCACATGGATGGGCAGGGCCGCGGCAATGGCGATCTGAGCCTGTTGGGGGGTGACGCGGATGTCCTTATCTGGATTTGGCTGTTCTTCTGTCATTGTCATTTCCTCATGATGAATGGGATAAAAAAGCTTTATCGTCTCATTTCATCGGGGAAATGTCAACCGCGGGATCTCCATCGGCCCCGGCTCCGCGATTCATTCGTCACTGCCCATTCTGTCAAAATCTTCGGGTATGGTGATTTGACCGGCCATGAAATCCAAACGGCTTTTTTGTTTTTTCTCGCCGGATGCTTCCGTACTGCCGGATTTCTCCGGAATTCCATTCTCCGGCTTCTTCACCGGCATCTTCACCTGAAAACGGCTCCCTTTTCCCCGCGAAGATTCCACGGTGATGGCCCCATTGTGCTGCCGGATGATCTTGTTGGAGATGAAAAGCCCCAGGCCCGTGCCCCGGCCTCCTTTGGAGGAGAAAAAGAGGGTGAATATCTTCTCCCGGGTCTCCCGATCCATTCCCAATCCATTGTCCTCGATCTCGAAGATTACCCCATCTTCGGTCTGGCGGACATGGAAGCCGATCTGGTGATCCGGCTTGCTCGTATCCTCGATGCAGGCATCGAGAGCATTCTCCAGGATATTGAGCAGTGCGGATCGGAGAACCCCCGGGTCCACTTCGAACGCGTCCGCGGATTCGTCGATATCGGAAATGAACCGGATATCATGTGCGCCGGCCTTGGGCGCGATGATGCGGGCCAGCTCCTCGGCAAAGCTTCTGACATCCACCCGCTCCCACTGGAGATCCCGCTCCTTGGCATAGTAGAGAATGTTGAGCACCATGTTCCGGATGCGGTTGCCCACCAGTTTCACCACCTCCCAGCCCTCTTTGATCTGCTCTTCGTTCTCCTTTTGAAAACCGGAATCGAGGAGATACATCCCGCCGTCCAGACCCGTGAGCATCCCCTTGATGCCGTGGGAGATGGAGCCGATGAGCATCCCCAGGGAAGCGAGATGGTCCTGGAGCTGGCGGATCTCGGTGATGTCGGTGGACATCTCCATCACCTGGGCCACGCGGCCCCCGCCATCTGCGATGGGGGCCGTCCGGATCAGCACATGGCGCTGTTCCCCCTCCCGAGTGGTCACCACCATCTCGGTGCTGTAGGGCTTTCCGTCTTCGAAGGTCCGGATCACCGGACACTCGGGGCAGGGGGTTTCCCGGTGCTTGTAAACCTCGTAGCAGTAATCCCCCCGTTTCCCGCCGAAGTGGGCATTGAAGCGCCGGTTGACCTCCAGCAACTGCAGGTTCTGGTCCTGAACCGTAATATAGCAGGGGGCCTCGTGGAATAGCTGCTGATACCGCCGGGACTGCTGCCGGGCCATGTCCTCGAGGTTTTCCGTATAGGCCCGCAGCTTCTCCCGGGTCTCGATCCGGTCTCTTGCCCGCTTCAGGGCAACCTCGATGGCCTCGTCGCTGATCGGTTTGGTGATAAAATCAGTGGCCTCGAGCTTCAGGCTCTTCACCGCAAGATCCATGTCCCCGTGGCCCGTGATCATGATCACCTCGGTCTCCAGGTCCTCCCGCTTGATATGCTGAAGCAGCTCGATGCCGTCCATGCCGGGCATCTTGATGTCGGTAAGCACGATGATGGGCCGGTTCTCCCGAAAAAGTTCGAGCCCCTCCTCCCCGCTCTCTGCTGTGATGACCTCGTATCCCGAGTCCGCAAGGGAGATGGAGAGCACCTTCCGGATGCCCGGCTCATCATCGACTAAAAGGATCTTTTCCGTCATTACCCGATCACTTTTGTTTCCTGAACTTGATCATTTTCAACGGGTCATCTTCTCTTTCAGGGCTCGCCGATGGCCTTTTTCACCTCGGCCACCAGCTTCTCCGGATCAAAAGGCTTGCTCAGAAAGGCGACCGCCTTTTTGATGGAGAGATGGCGGCTTGCAAGGCCGCTTAAAACGATCACCGGCGTATCCTTGAAGTTCGGATCTTTGGAAAACCGCCGATAGAACCGCGTGCCCCACTCCTCGGGCATCTCCAGATCCAGCGAGATCAGATCCGGCTTCTCCTTTTCCAGCACCTCATATGCCGCCATCCCGTCGCTGGCGGTGCAGGTTTCATACCCGCTGTCCTCCAGCACCTGAACCACATATCGCACGACCACGGGATCATCGTCAACCACTAGAATTTTTTTGGCCATCATACACCCCCTACAGTTCCTTGTGACATTCGGCACAGGCCACGGGCCCCGCCTTCTTTTCCTGATGACACCCCTTGCACTGGAGATGGTAGACCCGGGCAAGGGAGAGATCCGAATCCCCTTCCGATAAGTGGCACTCGGAGCACTCCATCCCCTCGGACGAGTCATACGGGTCGATCACTCCGTCAGTGTAAACATGGTGGCAGATATAGCAATCCTCGACCCCGGCCTTCTCATTGTGCTCGTCGTGGAAGAAGGGAACCCCGGCCCGTTTCTGCTTTGTAAATCCGCTGTCGGCCACCCGTTCGATATATTCCTGGGAGAGGGCCGGCGACAGCCAGATCCCGGCACCCATCAACAGGATCAGAACCGGCAGCAGACGTTTCAATTTCGCTTTCATCGCTCTATTCCTCCTATCTCTCCATGACCTCGTAGATGATGTCGCCCAGAAACTTGAGTTCCATCTTGAGGTTGTAATGGTGGATGATATCCTCCAGTCCCCCGTGGCAGTTGTGGCAGGGCGCGATCACCACCTGGGCGCCCTTGCTCTTGGCCGCGAAGAGCTGCTCCGCCTTGATCCGGTTCCCCTCCACCCGCTTGTTTCTAAATGGAGGGCCCGTGTTGATCACCCCGCCCCCGGCCGAGCAGCAGAAGTTGTGCTCCCGGTTCGGGTGCATCTCGATGAAATCGGTGCAGATCTCATTCACCACATACCTGGCCATCTCGTGCAGCCCCCGGCCTCGGACGATGTTGCAGGGATCATGAAGCGTTACCGGCTTTTCGAACTTTTTCTTCACCTTGATCTTCTTGTCCCGGAAGAGTTCCGCGTAGAACTCGATCGCATGGGTCACGGGTATGGGCGGCATCTTCCAGGCAAGCCACCGGTTCCCCATGTCGAAGATGGAGCGGAACGCATGGCCGCACTCGCCCATGACGATCCGCTTGTTCTTGAGGCGCATCGCGGTCTCGAAGTGAACCTTTTTCAATCTCCCCATCATCTCGTTGTCGCCGGTGTACATGCACATGTCGCTGTTGTCCCATCCCGGTGTCGCGGGCATGGTCCAATCGACGCCGGCTTCGTGCATGATGACCGCGGCCTGGTAGATGAGCTGTGCCCGGAACTTCGGCTCGGGGCCGATGACCGAATAGAGGATGTCCGCGCCCTCCTTCTCCAAGGGAATCCGCAGCTCCGGGATCTCCTCTGCGGCCTCCTCCTCCTGCCAGAGGAGACTGTCGATCCACTCGTCATCCTTCACCCACATCTGGTTCATGGTGGCCGAATGGCTGTGGGCCGTGTCCTGGATATACTGGGGCACTACGCCCAGCAGATGCGCGATCCGCCGGACCGTCAGCATCATATAGGCGATGTCGATGCCGAAAGGGCAGTACATGGAGCAGCGCCGGCAGAGGTTGCACTCGGTGTAGGCGATCTCCGCTGCCCCACGGATGAAATCGGCATCCACCTTTCCCTTTTTCTTCACGATCTCCGAAATGGTCTGCTTCACCTTTCCGGCCGGAGAATAGGAGGGATCGCCGTCATGGGACCAGAAGAAGTGGCACGCCTCGGAACAGAGGCCGCAGTGCGCGCAGGTATCCACATAGACCTTGAGGCGCGCGCCCGTCTCATTATCCAGCACGGACCGGATGGTCGACTCGATCCGCTCTGGTGTCAGCTTCTCCGCGCCCTTGTCCAGCCCCAGATCCGGCACGGGCCGGCGGGGCGGATATACCCGCTTCTTTTCCTTGATTTTTCTCGATCGGATTACGGTTTCCGTCATGATTCGACTCCTTGGGGGACATCCCTGTCAAATGCAGATGTCCGTTGTTTTAGATTTACCAGTCCCTTGCATGTTTCACAGCACCGAACTCCGAGCCCATGTAACCTCTTGTAAATGGAAAGAAGATCATATGGCTCAGGCGGGTGAAGGGGATCGCGGCCAGCATGATCTCGCCCGAGAGCATGTGCAGTATCAGAGCGGTGCGCATGCCGGGCCACTGGTGCGCGGCCCAGAATCCGGTGATGAAGGGGGCTGCAACAATCCCGAGGAGAACGAAGTCAGAGGCTGTGGTCAGGTATTTGACCTCGGGCTGGGTCAGGCGGCGGACCAGAAAGAAGACGCAGGCCGAGATCACCAGCACAGTCATGATGTCCGCGGCCAGATCCGGCATATACCACCATGCGATGTCAAAGGATTCCTTCCAGAGCATCACATGGCCCAGGATGAAGATCGGCACCAGGATGAGGCAGGCATGGAAGACGAAGGCCACCGATGTCATGATCGGTTTTCGCTTCATGTTGCGGCTGCCGAAGGGAATGATCCAGTGATAAATGGAGCGGAACGCGTGGTAGGTGTCCATATAGGCGTAGACCGCGCCGTCCTTCTCCTTTGCCAGGATCGCCATGGTGATGATCCGGTAGAGGCTGCCGCCGATGAACAGAATGAACGCGACCCAGACCAGGGGGCCGCTGACGAGGTTGTATAAGGTATGCATGTTTTTCTCCTATGTGGTGGTTAGTGGCTGGTGTTTGGTGGCCGCTAACGAGGTTGTATAAGATATGGATTTTTTCCTCCTTATGGAACTGATACTAGGAAATGGAGATGACCTCCCGGATATACGCTCCCTCCCGGATGCCCCGGACCAGAAGCCGATCGCCGTCCGGGGAGAAGACCGGGCTCCACAGAACTTCGAAGCCATCCATCTCGGGAAGCGGTTTCCCGTCCAGCAGAATCCCGTAGGTCTTTTTGGTTTCGACCTTTGCAGCGGCCCTTCTGCCGTCGGCTGAGAAGACCGGCCCCCAGGCCATGTCGTAATCTCCGTACCACCGCTTTCCGTCCACCACAACGGACCACCGCTCCTTCTCCTTGCCGACGCAGCCGGCCCGGCCCCCGTCCGGCGAGATGACCAAATCCGTGACCAGATCCCCGAAGGTGAGATTCCAGGGGGTATCGTCCACGGCAACGGTCCATCGGCCGTATTTGGGCGCGACAATCGCGGCGATCTTGGAGCCGTCCGGGCTGTAGGCGTGGTGCCAGAGCTGGGTGTATCCGCGCTTCCAGAGGAGGGCGCCGTTTCGGGCCAATGTCCATTTCCCGTTGGCGCGGACCGGCGCGGTCACTTCATCCCCCGATGGGGAGAAGACCGGCTTCCAGACCGTCTTGAAGACCGTATCCCAGGGAACGCCGTCCACAACGATGGTGTAGTCGTAGAGGTTGATCCGCACCTCGGCCGCCACCCGTTTTCCGTCCGGGGAAAAACTCATCTCCCAGACATTGACGAAGTTCCGGGGCCAGGGCTGTCCGTCCACCGCGACGGTGTAGACGCCCGCCTGGAATTTGAAGATCTCGCCCTCGGTCATGGGGATGATCTGGACCGCGGCCGCGGCATGGCTTCCGTCCGGGCTCTGGGTCAGGTTGGTCAGGTTGTCGAAACCTTCCTCCCAGGGAACTCCATCCGTCACCGCGTAATACTTCCGCCCTTTCTGGCCCACCGCGGTGATATGGCCGCCCTCCTTTGAAAAGCGCGGGTCCCAGAGAAACTCGAACCGCTCCTCCCAGGCCGCACCGTCCACGGCAAGGGTCCACTCCCCCATCTCCGAGACCAGTGCGGTAAGCCTGCCGTCCGGCGTGTACCGGGCATACCAGACCTTGTCGAATTCCCCCTCCCACAGCTCTCCATTTTCGCAGAGGCCGAATTCCGTCTCTCCGGTTCTGACGGGGGCTGCGATCCGCTCCCCGTCCGGGCTGACGCAGGTTTCGTGAACCGCCTTATACTCCGCCTTCCACCGGGACAGGTCCGCGATCTCCCGCCGGCCGATCTCCCAGTCCCAGCCATGCATACCGTTCATATCTCATGCTCCTTTTCCCCTTATTCCGGGGATTTTTCCGGGCCGTCCCGCTTCTCGTCTCCCAGAAGCTTTCGGCTGACCTCGATCAGCTCATCTGCCTCCGGGGGCTTTTCCATGTAAACGTCCGGCTCCGGTATCGGGGTTGTCATCTGTGCGTTCAACATCTTCAGATAGTGCATAAAGGTCTTCTTCGCGATGGCCGAAAGGATGATCACCGGGATCTTCTTCAACTCTTCGTCGGTCTTGAGGCGGCGGTACATCATCACGCCGCCCTCGCCGGGCATCATCACATCGAGCACGATCAGATCGAACGCTGTTTCACCGGCCTTTTCGATCCCCTCCTTCCCCTCCCGAGCGGCCACGACCTCGCGGCCGCTCGTTTCAAATAGGGTGGAGAGAAAGATCCGCATATCCATTTCATCATCGACGATCAGTACCTTTTTTTTGTTCATGGGGGCTCCCTTTCGTGTTGAATTGAGCCCTGAACGGATCGTCGGCGGATCAGAGTTTGTCGGGCCGGTTGACGCTGGCCACCGGGCATGCGGCGCGCAGCACCACCTGTTCCACCGTGCTTCCGAGCAGGGCTTTTTCCGGATCGATCTCCCGGGTGTGGTGCGCCATGACGATGAGATCCCCATTGCGCTCCCGGGCGAACTTCAATATCTCCACATAGGGAATTCCCTCCCAGATTTCAATATCATAATTGTCGAAGTCGTTCATTTTCGAGACATAACGCTCCTCCATCTTCTCTTTGGCCTCCTTGACCCGGGCCTCGATCTCCTTCTGGTCATGCTCCCGGCCCATCTGCATGTCGCTCAGGTCCACCGCATGGAACATATGGATCTTGCAGCCGATCTCGTTTGCGGTCTTGAGCGCGAAGGCAAAGGCCGAATCAGATGCCTTGGAAAAATCGGTGCCGAAGATGATGTTGGAGAAGTACCAGAAGCAGGTGGTGCAGGGCCGACTCACGATAAGCACCGGACACCGGGCGCTCTTGGCCACCCGCTGCATGGTGCTGCCCACCACGTTCCGGTACCTGGTCGCGCCCACATCCTCATTCTCTCTGGTGTGTGCGCCCATGACGATGAGATCCACACCTTCTTTTCTCGCGAGCCGCTGGATCTCAGTGTAGGGTACGCCTGTGCAGGTCTCGAACCGGACCTCCTTTTTCACGTTTGCCATCTGCTTGGCATAGGTGTTCTTCATCTCCTCCTTGACCCACTCGGCATAGTCCGCGTCATGGCTCACCTCCGCATCACCGGTGCGGAGATCGGTGACAAAGGGGCTGTAGCCTCTGGACGGCAGGCCGTAGGTGTGGAAGACGATGATCTCCGAGTCATACTTCTTGGCCATGTCGAATGCGACATTGGCGGCCGCATCACAGGTCGGGGATGCGGTGGTTGCAAATAAGATCTTATCAAACATGGGACACCTCCTTGGGGTTGACGGTACAGGTCATGGGGACGCTGTGAAAACCGAGTTCCCACGCGATCCCGTCGATGAACTCGAACAGGGTGAAGACGGTTTCGAACTCGAAGACATCCACCCGGTCTCCGAAGATGATGTGCTTGAGCCTTCCCAGCTTCAGGGGCATGTCCAGGAGATTGAAGAGGGACTGGTGGCGCATGTCGCAGGTCCCCTCCTCGCAGATGCCGTGGAGCGCGATGTAGATCTCAAGCCTCGGCTTTCCCGGAAACCCGATCATCTCGACCGTCTTGGAAAGCTCCAGGTAGTCGAAGTCTTCGCAGATGCATCTCTCTTCAGGTGCATCCCGGTACTCCTTGAGATACCCGGGAAAGAAGGGGCTCAACTCGGCCAGGGGCGGATACTGCTCGATGAGCCGGAAGTAGGAGCGGAAGGTGCAGTCCTCCGCGATGCCCAGTGAGTGGTTGAGGCACATCAGGGGGCGGTTCTTCACTGGCCTTCCGTTCAGCAGCATCTGGCCATCGTTTTTGAGGGTTACGTTGTTCATGATCCTCTCCAGGGTTGCAGGTTCGTTGCCCTCTTTTAATGCATCAGGCGTGCCAAGATGACTGTTCCGGATAAATAACCTATCAAATCAATTGTTTGAGGAAGATTTAACGATAAGGTGTCTCCGCTGTTTCATATCCGATAAGTGTTGCAGGTATGCAACAACAATGATATATAATGGTGAATTATCTTTTTATAAAAGATAGTTTTGCTTTATATGTCCATGTTGCAAAAATATTGCACATTGATGCAAAAGGATTTTTCCGCAATAAGGGACGGAATGACAGGGCTTGCCGATCCCCTTTGAGTGAAGTAATATATGAACGAGTCTGAAAGAGACCGAAGAACCACAACGGCGGAAGGAGAAGATCATGGCCGAGCAGGAGATGACAATGGACCGCCAGGAGATCAAAGCCATCATTTTAAAGGAACTCCCCCGGATCGTTCAGACGGACGAGGAGGTGCGGAGATTTATCGTCGATCTGGGCCGAAGACATTTTATGGACAGGGACCAAGGGGAGAGCCGCTTTGACCAAATGATGGGTGAGCTGGTCCTCATGCGGGAGGAGAGCGAGAAAAGATGGAAAGAAGGTCAGGCAGAAAATCGAGAGCTGATTCGGGATTTGAAAGAATTCAAACTCAATAGCGAAAGAAGAAAGGAAGAACATCAGGATGTCCACAAAGCCCTGATCCAGGAGATCAGAGATCTGGGAGCCCATTTCGACCGGAAATTCAACAGCACAATGGGTGCGATCGGCACCCGGTGGGGCCTTCATTCGGAGGCATCCTTTAGGAATGCGCTCAAGGGGATTTTAGAGGAACATTTCAATGTGGAGGTGATCTCCGTCAACGAATTCGATGACAAAGGAGAGGTCTTCGGAAGGCCGGATCAGATCGAGCTGGACATCATCATCCGAAACGGCGAGCTGATCATCTGTGAATTGAAATCCTCCATCTCCCGATCTCAGATGCATACTTTCGCTAACAAGGCCCATTTCTATGAGAAGAAGCACGGCAAAAAGGCTTCCGGATGGATCGTCATCTCGCCCATGGTGGACCCGAGGGCAAAACCGGTGGCCGAAAAACTGGGAATCACGGTTTACACCCATGCCGATGACGTAGAGAACCTGTAATCTATTTTTCCATAAAAGGAGTGCATCATGGCCGAGCAGGAAATGACAATGGACCGCCAGGAGATCAAAGCCATCATTTTAAAGGAACTCCCCCGGATCGTTCAGACGGACGAGGAGGTGCGGAGATTTATCGTCGATCTGGGTCGGAAGCATTTTATGGACCGGGACCAAGGAGAGAGCCGCTTTGACCAAATGATGGCAAAATTGACCCGTATGCAGGAGGAGAGCACGAGAAAATGGGAAAAGAATGACAGAAGATGGGAGCAGCAGCAGCGGGAAAGCGAGGAAAGATGGGAGAGACTACAGCGGGAAAGTGAACGGAAATGGGAAGAAAATCAGGATGTCCACAAAGCCCTGATCCAGGAGATCAGAGATCTGGGAGCCCATTTCGACCGGAAATTTGACAGCACCATCGGGGCGCTGGGGGCTCGCTGGGGTACCAATTCCGAGGCATCCTTCCGAAATGCGCTGAAAGGGATTTTAGAGGAGCATTTCGATGTAGAGGTCATCTCCGTCAACGAGTTCGATGACAAGGGAGAGGTCTTCGGCAGGCCGGATCAGGTCGAGCTGGATATCATCATCCGAAACGGCGAGCTGATCATCTGTGAATTGAAATCCTCCATCTCACAATCTCAGATGCATATTTTTGCGAGAAAAGCCGAATTCTACGAGAAGAAGCACGGCAGAAAGGCTTCCAGATGGATCGTCATCTCGCCTATGGTGGATCCGAAAGCAAAAACGTCGGCTGAAAGTCTTGGAATCACGATTTACACCCATGCCGAGGCCGTAGATGGCCTGTAATCCATTTTTCCCTTGAGATCCGGCCCCATTTATGTGAAAAGTGATAGTCGGTAATTCAGAGGAGACGTCTCCTCTGAAACAGAACCCGACGGACAACAAGGGAAAAAATGCACCAACTCTTTCACGACCTTCGCCACAGCCTCGCCACAAAGCTCATCTTCGCGCTGGGCATCACCCTGCTGCTGAGCATCTCCACCTGGGCCTACTTCAACATCAAATACCAGAAGAAGCGGATCATGCAGGACATCACCCTCTCTGCGGAACGGCTGAGCAACACCATCAAGCTGGGAACCCACTATGCCATGATGCTCAACTCCCGCGACGAGATCAACCAGATCATCAACAACATCGCGCGGCAGCGGGATATCGAGACCATCCGGATCTACAACAAGGAGGGGCAGATCAAGTTCTCCAACCAGCCGTCGGAGCTGGAACGGGCCACCAACATCAAGGACGAGGCCTGCTACATCTGCCACAGAACCGATCCGCCCCTCCAGAGCCTGGCATTGGAAAACCGCGCCCGTTTTTTTGAAGATCCCTCGGGCCGAAGGTTTCTGGGAATGATCAGCCCCATCGAGAACGAGCCGGGCTGCTCCACGGACGCCTGCCACATCCATCCGGATGACAAGATGATTCTCGGGGCCCTGGATCTGGTGGTCTCCATCGAGGAGGCGAACCAGCAGATCCACCATTTCGAAAAGGGTGCCATCGGGCTGGCCGTAGCGGTCTTCCTGATCACCTCCGCGATGATCTTCCTGCTGGTGCTCAAATTCGTCAACCACCCCATCCGCCGGCTGATCCGGGGAACCCGAATGATCGCCAAAGGCGACTACACCACCCAGATCGAGGTGGCCCGCCATGACGAGCTGGGCCAGCTTGCCGAATCGATCAACCACATGCAGGGGAAGATCGGGGAGAAGCAGGCCGAGCTGAACCAGCAGCGCAAGGAGTATCAAACTCTTTTCGAGCAGGTCCCCTGCCTGATCACGGTGCAGGGGAGGGATTACCGGCTCATCAAATACAACCGCCACTTCTCGGAGAACTTCGACCCGTGCCCCGGAGATTTCTGCTTCCACGCATACAAGGGAAGAACGGAAAAATGTGTGGTCTGCCCCGTGGAACAGACCTTTGCAGACGGCAAGATCCACTTCAGCGAGGAGAGCGGCAAGAACAAGGACGGCAAGGAGTTCCACTGGCTCGTCACCACCTCCCCTCTAAGAAACGAACAGGGGGAGATCATCGCTGCCATGGAGATGAGCCTCGATATCACAGACAGAAAAGTCCTGGAAAAGGAGCTGGCCAAATCGGAAAAGAAGTACTACGCGATCTTCAACAACATCCCCAACCCGGTCTTTGTGCTCGATGTAGAGACCCTCACGGTGCTCGACTGCAACGAGAGCGTCGGGATCGTCTACGGCTACTCCAAAGAGGAGATCATCGACCGCTCCTTTCTCGATCTCTTCAAGGAAGAAGAGCGGAAAAGCTGCTTTGAAAAGATCAAGAGCCGGAGCCGGGCCGCAATCAGCCAGGTCCGCCAGATATGCAAAGACGGCCAAACCATCTTCGTCAATATAAGGATCTCCCCCTCGGAATATCCGGGCCAGAAGGTGCTTCTCGTCACAACCAGCGACATCACCAAAAGGCTGGAGGCCGAACAGCAGCTCATTCAGGCCAGCAAGATGGCCACTCTTGGGGAGATGGCCACGGGCGTCGCGCATGAGCTGAACCAGCCGCTTTCGGTCATCAAGACCGCCAGCAGTTTCTTCATCAAAAAGGTGAATAAAAACGAGCCCATCAAGACCGAGATCTTAGGGACTCTGGCAAAGGAGATCGACAGCCATGTGGACCGGGCCACAAAGATCATCAACCACATGCGCCAGTTCGGCCGCAAGTCGGACATGACCCTCACCCCCGTGGACTTGAACGGCGTCATCAGAAGCGCGTTCGATATCTTCAGCCAGCAGCTCAAGATCCGGGGGATCGAGGTGGTCTGGGAGATCGGAGAAGACCTTCCCCTCATCATGGGGGAGACGGGCCGGCTGGAGCAGGTCTTCATCAACCTGCTGATCAATGCAAGGGATGCCATCGAGGAGCGGGCCCAATCCGACATCTTCAAAGCCGAAGAGAAGCAGATCACCCTGCGGACCGCAATCGAAGAGAAAAAGAGAGAAAAATATGTGAAAGCAGAGGTCTGCGACACAGGCGTCGGGATTCCCGAGGCCGTGATCGACCGGATCTTCGAGCCCTTCTTCACCACCAAGAAGGTGGGCAAGGGCACGGGCTTGGGGCTTTCCATCACCTACGGCATCATCAAGGACTGCGGCGGGACCGTCCGGGCGATCTCGGAACCGGGAGAAGGGGCCTGCTTCGTGATCCATTTTCCCATACCGGAAGGGGAGGCATGAGAGATACCATTACCGATACCATCTTACTCGTTGACGATGAGGAAGGAATCCGCACCGTACTGGGCATCACTCTGGAAGATGCCGGATACGAGGTCCGAACCGCGGCAGACGGCCGGGAGGCCCTTTCAATCTTCGAAGAATGGCATCCTGCCATCGTGATGACCGACATCAAGATGCCGGTGATGGACGGCATCGAGCTGCTCCGGAAGATCAAGGGGGAAAGCCCCGATACCGAGATCATCATGATCACGGGCCACGGCGACATCGATCTGGCCATCAAGAGCCTCAAGTTCGAGGCCACCGACTTCATCACCAAGCCCATCAACGACGATGTCCTGGAGATCGCGCTCAAAAGATCCAAGGAGCGGATCACCATGCGGCGCCGGCTTCGGGAGTATACGGAGAACCTCGAGGCCCTGGTGGAGGAGAAGAGCCGGCGCCTGGTGGAGGCCGAACGGCTTGCGGCCATCGGCCAGACCGTTGCGGGGCTCTCCCATGCTATCAAGAACATCGCGGGGGGCTTGAAAGGCGGCGGATTCGTCCTGGAAAAGGGGATCGAGCTGGACAATCCCGATTACCTGAACCAGGGTTGGGAGATGATCAAGGGGAATGTGGAGAAGATCAAAAATCTCTCTATGGATCTGCTGAACTATGCCAAGCCGGCCGAGCTGGAGATCCGTCCTTCGGACCCGTCCGGGCCGGCCCGGGAGGTGGCCGAGCTGATGGGGCCCAGGGCCCAAGAGTACGGCATAGCGTTGGAACTGAAGCCCCTCTCTTCGGAGGCGACCTTCCCGCTGGACTCGGAGAGCATCCATCTCTGCCTGGTCAATCTCGTCTCCAACGCGATCGACGCGTCCCGTGAGGCGGCCGAAGCGGACTCCGATGCCGGTAAAGAAATGCAGATTCTCCTGGAATGCGGTATGGCGGGCCCCCGTGAGCTGTACTACCGGATAACGGACAACGGGATCGGCATGGACCCGGAGACCAAAGAGAAGCTCTTCCAGCGTTTTTTCAGCACCAAGGGGAGCCGGGGGACCGGGATCGGCCTGATGATCACCAAAAAGCTCATCGACGAGCACGGCGGCGTCATCGAGATGGAGTCAGAGAAGGGCAGAGGCTCGACCTTCACCATCCGGCTGCCCCGGCGATCGTAAAGGAAGGCTTTGATGGATGAACCCCTGGTCCGATACGAACATCTCGGTGCGCTCTTCGACCATCTCTCCTTGGGGGTGCTGATCCTCTCTTCGGACCGTCGCATCCGGTTCATGAACCGTTCTGCAGAGACCCTCACGGAACATGTGGCAGAAGATGTGATAGGCTTTTACTGCCACGAGGTTTTCCTGAGCGCGCTCTGCAACGGGAAATGTCCGGTCCCCGAGCCCTTTGAAACCCTTTCGGGCCCCACCCGCCTCCAGGTGCAGATGATCGACGCGGAGGGCCGGCCCAACGCGATCACCAAGATCGTCACCCCCCTGTACGGCCCCGACGGAAAAGGCATCGGCTGCATGGAGATCTTTCACGACGACTCCGCGTTCTGGGATCTCATCAACCGGGTCCGATATGAGGACCGGCGCCTCAAGATGATTTTAGACAACCTCGACATCGGGGTGCTGACAGTGGACCGGGGCGGCCACATCAATTTCTTCAACCAGATGGCCGAGACCCTGTCGGAATACCCCCGGGAGGAGATCCTCGGCAAGACCGCAGCCGCGCTCTTCGGCGAAGAGATCTCCCGGGAGATGGCCCGGTTCGATCATTTCGACAAGATCGATGCCAAGGATGGCAAAGGCGGCATCAGCCGGGAGGGGGAGCTGAAGACCCGGGAGGGCCGGGTGGTTCCGGTGCGGGTCAACACCATGTCGCTGAAGAACGAGGAGGGGAAGACCGTGGGGGGCCTCACT
>JAABSP010000014.1 GCA_011390345.1 Desulfobacteraceae bacterium | reverse complement strand
TTTTGCCTGCAGCCTGAATAGCATACAGTCTCATCTGCTTACGGAAGATATCATACACAGAAACGAATCGAAAGATCGAAAAATGGATCATCTGGTTGCGTAGTGCAACAAAAAGGGATTGCACCCTGCGTGGCAATGGTGTAAGGTCAGTGAAGAACGGTAAGGTTATGCAACTATTTATCTGCTTTGTTATGGTTGTTGCATTGATGTTCCTGTTTCTTTCGGTAACATCGGCTTTTGGGCAGACGGAGGTCAGCGGGCGGATCAGTTCGGATACCACATGGTCTTTGAGCGGGAGCCCGTATATTGTTACCGGGGATGTAAGCGTTTATGGAGAAACGAATGTAATATTGACGATTGAAGCCGGGGTTGAAGTACGGTTTGATTCCGGAACAGGACTTTATATCGGTTATTATAATTCTTCTTCAGGCTCACTTTATGCCAAGGGAACAGAATCTTCACCGATCAGGTTCACTTCCAATCGGTCATCCCCTGCCTCGGGAAGTTGGAAAGGTATCTATTTTAATGCCGCTACCGTCGATTCTGAAAGTCTGCTTGAGCATTGTATTGTTGAATATGGTGGAGAAAGATATGATACAAACATTTACTGTGAGAATGCTTATCCGCCCATAAATAACTGCACACTCCGATACAGCAGCGGCTATCCCATACGGGTAGAGCCGAAAAAGATGAACCTGAATGGAAATACTTATGTGGATAACAAATATCAGGGAACATTAGTCGAAGGCGGAAAAATTAATGAAGATACCATATGGGGAAATAGTGGCGATGAGTCTATAATTATTGTTACCGGTAACATAGAAGTTTATGGAGAAACAAATGTAACATTAACAATCGAACCCGGAGCGGAAATACAGTTCGAACCTGGAGCAGGTCTCTATGTTGGCTATTTTAATTCTTCCCCAGGCTCACTTTATGCCAAAGGTACGGAATCATCACCGATCAGGTTCACTTCCAATCTACCATCGCCGGCTCCGGGTAGTTGGAAAGGCATCTATTTCAAAGCTGCTACCGTCGATTCGGGGAGTCTGCTTGAGCATTGTATCGTCGAATACGCCGGAGAGACACATAATACAAACATCTACTGTGAGAATGCTTATCCGCCTATAAATAACTGCACCCTCCGTTACAGCAGCGGCTATCCCATACGGGTGGAACCGAAAAAGATGAACCTGAGCGGCAATACCTATGTGGATAATAAGTATCAGGGAACACTGATAGAAGGCGGGACAATTGATGAGAATACCACCTGGGGAAATAATGGGGATGAAGCTACAATTATTGTCACTGGAGATATAAATATATATGAACAAACCGGTTCCAAATTAACAATCAATTCTGGAGTGGAAGTACGTTTTGATCCGGGAACCGGTATCTATGTTGGATATTTTGCTTCTTCTCCAGGTTCTCTTTACGCTAAAGGTACGGAACTATCACCGATTAAATTCACTTCCAATTTGTCATCACCAATTCCGGGAAGCTGGAAGGGCATCTATTTCAAACCCGCTACCGTTGGCTCTCAAACCCTTCTCGAATATTGCATCATCGAGTATGGCGGCGAATCTCATAAATCGAATATATATATGGAGAACGCCAGTCCCACTATCCAATATAACACCATCCGGGAATCCTCATCTGCGGGAATCCGGATGATGTACTCCGGAAGTGCTCAGACCGTAGTGGATTGCAACAACTTCACCTCCAACAAGGTCGGACTGTTCGTTGACAGAGCGGCCCCTCAGATCACCAACAACAACTTCGAAAATAACGAAATCGGCCTCTTCAACAATTCATCGACCGCTGTGGATGCTGCGAACAACTGGTGGAACGATCCCGCAGGGCCCAATGCCGGCGGCGACACGGTTTCCGGTACGGTTACAGTTGACCCCTGGCTGGCGGAGCGAAGCAACTGCTCTTCGGCAACAGCACCGGCGATTGCGGTCACCCCTGAAACCGCAACGGTAACAGCAGAAGGCGGCACAGCCGACTTCAATGTTGCCGTCTCCGGCAGCACTTCAATCGACTGGACAGCCACAGAAAATGCCGGCTGGTTTTCCATCAGCCCCGGTTCCGGGACAAACAACGGAACCATCACAGCAACCTATGATGCCAACACCGGAGCGGAACGGACCGGAACCATTACCGTCACGGCATCCGGCGGCGCAGAGCCCGTTACCGTCACAATCGTACAGGAAACCGCAGAAACCCCTGCCTGCGACGCTGCAGCAGCCTTCACAGCGGATACATCCGATGGCCTGACCGTCACATTTGGCACCACGGGCTCAACCGGTACCCTTTCCTTCGATTACGGAGACAATGCCACGGGTACGGAACCGAGCCATACCTATGCGGCCCCGGGAACCTACACCGTCACTCTGACCGCAACGGTTTCCGACACCTGTTCGGATACAATGACCGCAGACATTACCGTCAGCGATCCCTGTTCCGCCAGCGCCGGATTCACAGCCGTTTCAGAAGGAATGCAGGCAGTATTCGATACTTCCCGAACCGAAGGAACCCTGTCGTTCGAATACGGCGACGGCAGCACAGGTGCAGAGCCGAGCCATACCTATGCAGCGGCGGGAACGTACACCGTCACCCTGACCGCAACGGTTTCCGACACCTGTTCGGATACCAAAACAGCAACCGTTACCATTACCGAACCCACCGTTCCCCTGCTTCCCCCCGGCAATCTCGATGCCCGATCAGGCGAGAATTCCATCCGATTGACCTGGGAACCGAGCAACAGCACTTACCTCGAAGGGTATAACATTTACCGTTCAACCACGGAAAGCGGCCCATGGACGCTGCTTAACGAAACTGCCCCGGTCACGGGCGACACTTTCACGGATACCGCCCAACTTGCTGACGGAACGACATCTTATTATCATGTCAAATCGGTAGATACCTCCGGTGTCGAGAGTGATCCGTCCGAAATCGCCGCTGCGGTATGGGGACAGTTGAAGCTTTTCATCCCGGATGCCAACGGAAATAACGGGGATGAGGTGACCATCCCGGTCAACATCGGCAATGCCGACGGCCTCGAACTCTGTGCTTCGGATATCAGCGTCAGCTATGATCCGGGTGTTCTTTCAATTAAAGGGATTTCCAAAACGCCGCTTTCCGTGGAACTCGGCGCAAGCTTCAATCTGGAAGGGGAGCCGGGACTGGCAATAGCCGCAATCGCATCTGCCGAATCTTCCGGAACATTATACGGGGAAGGTTCTCTTCTCTTCTTTACCTTCGATGTTATCGGAAACGCAGGAGAAACCAGTCCTCTGAATTTCGAGGTAGACGGCGCGAACGCAACGGACATTTATGAATGCAGCGATCTGTATAATGAGATAACAGTTGAAATGTTCAACGGTACTTTCACGGTAAAAGATACCTGCATACTGGGGGATGTCAATGGTAACGGAACCGTCGATGCTGCTGATGCCGCCCTTGCATTGGAAATCGCTACCAGGAAGGTCACTCCTGACGAATGTCAGATGATTGCCGGCGAGGTCAGCGGTGACGGCCGTATTCTTGCCAATGATGCGGCGCTGATACTGCGACTGGCATCCGGATTACCGCTTACGCCGGCGACTTCGGCCAACAGGCGAATGGCCCTGAGAGCATCGCCGATCAATGTCAGCGTCCCCGGGAATGCCAGTGTATTCGAAGGCGGCAGCATCTATATTCCTGTGAGTATCAATGATGCGGCTGAACTGGCAAGTGCTCAGATTGTCCTGAACTACGATTCGAACCTTCTGAGTGTGGAAGAGGTCATCAAGGCTGCGCTTACAGAGGATTTCGATATCGACTTCGATAAATCGAAGCAGGGGCAAATCACTGTGAATATCGCCAATGATCAGGCCATAACCACCGGATCAGGAGAACTGATTAAGATAAAGTTCACCGCTGTTCAGGATGTTTCGGGAAATCAGAACTCTCCTTTGACACTGGCAGGCGTACATCTGTATGATAGTTTCGGGCGTGATTTTGTCACATCGGCACTGCAAAAAGAGGTGACAACGACAGACGGCAGACTGACAGTGAGCGAGATCGGCAGCCTTGACCTCGGCAATGTCATACTGATTCTGAAAGTGTTGAGCGGCCTGGATATCGGCACAGCGGCTTTAAATCTCGACGTCGATAATAACACCAGAGTGGAGCTTCAGGATGCCCTTTACATCCTGCAGTATGTGGCAAACCTGAGAACGCCTTAACCCCGCCGGATTGACAGGCCAACGGAATGCAGGGATTTTTCCCTGCATTCCAAGCCTCGCCTGCTGTTTTAGAAATGAGAATCCGTCATCCCCACCCGATCGCCACCACCGCCACCCGAACCCCGCCGATATCGCCTTCCCCGGAAAGCTTCGCCAGCACCGCTTCATCCGTCACCGGAACGAACAGCGCCACCGTCACCCGATACAGCCCAAGGCTTTTGGCATATGCCGCAGCCTGTTCCTTTGCAGAGCGAAGCTTCACGGAACTCCTGGCCACCATCACTCCTGTCTTATCCCCGCCGTTCGTATCCTTTCGGGGTCAGTCTCCGGATGCGCTTGTTATTTCCAGATCATCAAGAATGATGATTTTCAGCCCGTCAATGTTCCGCAACCGTTTGTCATTGGTCAAAAATGCATCACAACCGACAAAGCTTGCCGCAGCGATTTGAAGTGCATCAGGAGTTCTCAGCTTATAACGGCTGCGCAGGTTCGCTGCATGAAGGGCGATTTCAGGATCAATCGAAATCAGAGTGAAGTTACGGCTTTCCTTCAGAAGACTGCGATACTCCTTTTCCAAAGCAGTATCACCTTTCTGCAGGGGATAGACCATGACCTCCAAAAGCGTTATCACGGATGCGAAACCCTTTATCTCACCGGCATCGACCCTTCCAATAATTTCATCCATGATTTCAAGGTAGGCCGGATGGCGCTCTTCCGCAAAATAGATCAGTGGTGCCGTGTCGAATGCCAAGGTTTTAATACCTGAAAAAACAGTTTCAACATCCATCATTCACCGGCATCCCATTCGTCTCGCAGATTGTTGACATATTCCTGTGGCTCGACATCATGCCACAGATCCGCTCCTTTTCCTCTAAGCTCCAGAAGACTGCGAGGTTTCTTTTGCTCCCGGGCAGACTGTTCAACCAGTTCTCTGCTGATCAGAGAAATCAATTCCAGTTTTTCGGCTACGGATATCGGCTTTATATGCTCGTGATATAATTTTTCAAGAGATGCTGTGCTCATAATGTTGACCTCATTGTTTTCCGGGAAAAGAACTCACCCCCACCCGATCGCCACCACCGCCACCCGAACCCCGCCAACATCGCCTTCCCCGGAAAGCTTCGCCAGCACCGCTTCATCCGTCACCGGAACAAACAGCGCCACCGTCACCCGATCCAACCCGAGGCTCTTGGCATAGGCCGCAGCCTGCTCCTTTGCGGATTGAACCTTCACGAAACTCTCGAAGCTTTTGACCTCGATCACGCCCATCTTCTCCCCGCATTTCAGATGCAGGTCCACCTTTCCGTTTCCGGTGGGAAATTCCGGACTCACCACGCAGATCCCCTGCACAACCTCCTTGAGCCAGGCATAGAGATGAAAATGGCCCACGGCCTCTCTCAGGTGCAGGTCGGCCCGCCGGGGCTGGTCCTTCCACGGGTCGATGCCGCGCTCTTCCAGACGAAAGAGAAAGGCTTTATACCGCTTCAGCAGCGCAGGAAGATCAAGTTCCGGCTTGTCAAAGACATCGCTCAGGGAGTCCAGGGGCTCGATCGGGAGGATGGGGGAGCGGTCTCCGACCAGAGCGAGGGTGAGCGCGTTGTAAAGCCTGCGCTGGATAAAAGGGTTGGCGAACCGGCAGACCTCGGTCCTCTCTCCCTGGGCATCGGTTGCGGTCTCTGCATCGATGATGCCGTTGAGATAGGAAAAACTGCACCATTCGGCATCGATGGAAAAGGGAACGTCGGCGCGGACGAACAGTTCCAGGATATGATCCCGGTATTCTCCCTTTGCCTTTTTGATGATGTTCAGAACGGTGTTGTTCCACTCCTTCACCGTTGCCAGCCGGAAGACCTCGTTCCAGGTTCCGGTGTCGATGGGCTTTTCCCCCCCGGGATTGTACTTCTCCGTCAGCAGCTCCCCGAACCAGCCCACCAGACCCGGCTGTCCACGGGTGGCCCCGTAAACATTTTCCACAACTGACGGTTCCACGATCTGGCCGCTCTCCTCCCGGTACTGCCCGAACAGATCCGCCACCTCTTCGGGGCTGAAGTTCGGCACATGCAGGGATCGCTGGATATTGAAGGGAGAGCCCCGCTCGCTCTCGACCCCGAGGACCGCACGCACCCCGATCAGTGCCAGGCCGTGGAGAAGATAGCTTTCCCGTTTCAAATACATATCCCGAAACAGTGTGACCAGGTAGTCGATCACATGGCGCGGAAGGCTGTCGAACTCGTCGATGAAGAGGATCAGCGGCTTCTGGAAGAGGCCCTTCTCCTTTAGAAAGAGGTTCTTGAATTCATCCGCGTTCTCCGGCGGATGGTCCATTTCGATTCTGAAGGTCTCCCAGAAGAGCAGGGAAAGGCGCTTGAAAAAATTCTCTTCCGGTTCATCGGGTTTCATGACGATCCCCTGCACGGACATCATGCCGACGGTAAACCGGTCGGAACTGTGGGTTTCGATGGCCTTTTTCACCTGCTGCACCAGCCATGTCTTTCCGGTCTGCCGCGGTGCCCAGGTGGTGAAATAGTGGCCGCCGGCTTCGGGATCACCCATCAGGCTCTCCAGGCAGTCCTTCACCAGCGTTTTTCTGGGAACCGTGAAATGCTGCTTTTCATTTACGGGGCCGTAGGAACTGAAGCGCCGCATCATGCCTCCGTTTCGGCAAAGGGTTGATTAATGCAGTTCATTTCCTTTACAATGTTATATTGGCGGAAGTCAAGGAGGGATAAATCAATCCCACAGGCGCGGCCGTACATGGCCTTTATCGTCTGCTATTTCGTGATTCCCAAAAGAAAGCGAGCAAGGACATGGCACAACAGTCATCCCATGAAATCCGACAGTATCTGGCTGCACTCGATCGACTCTATTCCGACATCCGAAAATGGATCGGAGAGACGTCGATCATGTTGATAGAGACGCCGATAGAGATAACAGAAGAACAGATCGAAAAATATGATGCCCCGGGTATGCGCCTGTTGGATGAGGACGGAAGAAGCATCGCGGCCGTTCAGCCGGTTGGAACGAAGATTATCGGGGCCGATGGACGGGTGGATTTCATCGGAGATATCGGCAGAGAGAGCGTTGTCTGGCTGCAGGGAATCGAGACGCCGTCCGCTGGCAGGGAAACAGAAGGGGAAGAGAGCTGGATTCTGTTTTCATCCATCTATAAAGGCGTGACAACAGCGGGCTGGTACTGGATCGAGGACAGCCGGAGATCCAAAGCAAATTTGCTGGACAGGGATGTTTTCTGGGAAATCGTAGCGGAGGTGAGTGACTATGAATACGGATTCGAATCCGCTCGATGAGATATGGAAGGATTACCTGATATCAAAGGACTGCTTCAAGATGGCGGCCAGAATGGTGCGGATGCAGGAGCCGAGGTTTGCCAGAGACACCGGTTTTCTGGGGGCTTCTGTGGATGAGGCTGTTGCGCGGATCGCCGACAGCAGGAAGGATGCGGATGATTACTTCGTCCTGTCGTTGTGGGTGACTTTCGAGCGTTACATCGTCAACTATATTCGCGGCAAGAGTGGAAAAATCAAGGATATCTCGCCGCAAAACCTTGCCGCCAACTTCCATGAAAAGCTGGACAGAGAGATCGAGTATTGGCGCATCGACGAGATGCTCGACCTGCTCAAAGGGTCTCTTGATAGCGCTCTCATCGGAAGCGCAAAGCAGATCAAATCCTATCGGGATTGGATCGCTCACCGAAATGAGCGCAAACCTTCTCCTGCCAAGATCACGCCAAGCACAGCCTACAGGGTTTTATCCGAGATTATCCGGCAGGTTGCAGTTGCTGATGCAGGTCTGTAGACGGGGAATGTGAAGAAGATGATCGGCGGGTAATGAAGAGGGGGAAATGTAGAGACAAATCCCCCTCTTTGGATTGCAAAGATCGACGATCGGGCTTTTCAGTGAAGATGAAACCTGCCCCGGCGTCAATCGAAACAGGCGGCTACGCCTCCTCCTCCTGCGGCTTCAAATGCTCCGGCACAATCGCCATCTCGATGATCAGCGGCTTCAGAAAGCTCCACCGGATGCCGACCTTATAGACCTCCTCCAGATCCCGGATCGCATCCCAGCAGTTGTGACACGGTGAGACCACCAGCTTCGCGCCGGTCTTCAATATCTGATCCCGCTTCACCTTCAGGCCGGTGTTCCGCTGCTCCCGGTAGAGGCCGATGCCGTTGAAGCCGCCCCCGCCGCCGCAGCAGAAGTTGTGCTCCCGGTTCGGCTCCATCTCCCGGAAGTCTTCTGCGATGTAGCTCATGATCTCCCGGGCAACATCTCCCAATCCGGCGTTCCTGATGTAGTTGCAGGAGTCCTGATAGGTGACGGGCTCCTTGATCTTCTTTGCCGGGTCGATCTTGATCTTGCCGGTGCGCAGGGCCTCGGCCAGCCATTCCACATAATGGAAGCTCGGAATCGGGGTCTGCCCCGACTCCAGCCCGGCCCAGTATGGCCCTTCCACCACTGTGGCCCTGTACGCGTGGCCGCACTCGGTCACCACCATCTTCTTGGCGTTGAGCCGCTTCATCGCATCATAGACCGATTCCACCTGGAGCTTGCACGCCTCCCAGTCACCCGCGAACATGGCAAGGCTCGTCTCCTCCCATCCCATGCTGGGCACGGTCCAGTTCTCGCCGGCCATGTGGAAGAGGATCGCGGCCTCGGCCAGATCCTCGGGATAGTGCTTGGGCTCCCGCGCGTTGACCGTGTAGATGATGTCCGCGTTCTGCTTGTCCACAGGGATCTCCAGCCCGGGCCAGTCCTCCTCGTACTCCTCGGCCATCCACTCGCAGGTCTCCACCCAGTCTTCGGTGGTGATGTCCATCTGGGCACGGTAGACCCGGTGCATGCCCGAGCCGATCTTCATCTCCCAGGGGACAAATCCCTGTCCGAAGCAGAGGCCCCGGACATAGCTGATCATGATCCCCATGTCGATGCCGAAGGGGCAGTACATCCCGCACCGGTTGCAGCAGGTGCATTTGGACCAGGCCGTCTCCATCACATAGTGCATGAAGTCGTTGTCCACCTTGCCCTTGCGCCGGACGATCTCGCCCAGGGTGGACTGGACTTTGTATGAGGGAACCTGCTTCGGGTCTTTATTGTTGGCCAGATAGAGAAAGCAACTGTCGGAGCAGAGTCCGCAGTGCGCGCAGATCTCCAGCCAGGTCTTGAGACGGGACTTCAGGGTCTTCTGGATTGTCCCCCAGAGCTTCTCCTGATCCACATCCAGGTGCTTCATCTCCTCGTAATACTGCTTTCCGCTCTTGTCGCTCAAGAGCGCCTGCAGTTCTTCTTTGGTATTGATGGGTGTCTTATTGCAAAGTTTTCCTTCAGGCATAATTCTTCTTCCTTTGGGTTTGCGATTATTCTTTTTGGCTACCAGGCAAGATCCTTGCCCTTCAGGCCGCCCCGTTTGATGCCGTAGTCCATGCCGATCTGCGCTCTGGAACAGAAGAAGAGAACGAAGTGGGAAAGCTTTGTGAACGGGATCGCGATCAGCATGATCTCACCGGCCAGGATGTGGGTGATGAGCCAGAACCGGTAGTCTCCCACATGGTGAAATGCGAGAAAGCCGGTGAGAAAGGGCGCGATCGCGATGGCGATGAGCAGATAATCGTAGGCCGTGGTCAGAATCCGGACCTCGGGCAGCGCGATCCGCCGCAGGATCAGAAAGAGACCGGCTACCATCACGGCAATGGTTAAAATGTCGGCCACGGGATCGGAGATGGTCGGCAGGGAGAATCCCCACCGTTCAGCCAGCAGCATGTTGTGGGCTCTCAAAAAGATCGGGGTGAAGATCAGCCCGAAATGGAAGATGAAAAAGAGCACCGTCATGCCGGGATAGAAGCGCCAGCTTCGGGTTCCGAAAGGAACGAGCCAAAAAAAGATCGATCGGATCGCGCCTCTGGCCCCGTGCGAGGGATTTGCCCCGTAGGCCACCCTGTCCAGCTTCCAGTCGAGCCCCCGGATGTAGTTGACGGCCCGAACGATGACGCCGATGAAGAAGATGCCGAAGGCCAGCCACGCGAGCGGGCCCGTTACGAATTCATACATAGATTGGCTCCTTTCCCTACTCTTCCCGGTCCTGGGCCGACAGAAAACGCCAGAACCCGACAAATCCGATCAGGATCAAGGGGAGCAGAATATAGACCACTCCTTTGGTATAGGTCATAAAATCTTGAAGCGTATAGAAATCATGTTCCATCTGGAAACGGCCCTCCTGGTATTTCGGTTAAGGGATTAGTGCGCCTCGTAGTCGGGATGCTCATAGAGAACCGGCATCCGGGTCACGATGAACCGGAAAGCGATCACCCCGATGGTGACGATGAAGAGCGAGATCCCGATCTCCATCCAGTGGGGAAAATACCGCTCCGATGCCGGAAGATGCCAGTTGAACGCGATCAGCGAGACATTGAGCCGGTTGACTACGATCCCCAGCACGGTCCAACCCGCGGTGTACTTCACCAGGGTCATGCTCCGGTCCCGGACAGCCACGGCATACAAAAACGCGGGCAGGGCCACGAAGCCGAGCAGCTCCACCAGAAACCATGCGCCGTATCCGGTGGCAAGATAAGCCCAGTTGTTGTCCACTGCAATCCCGATAACCTTGATCGCAAAATACCCGGCCAGCACAAAGGATGCGGCCTTGGCAAAACCAAAGGCAACGTCTTCCTTGTCCCGCATGTGCGCCTCGTCCATCTTGTCTTTGAAGTATCGGAAGGAGAGGCTTCCCTCGAAGATCACCATGGAAAGACCCGCGACCACGCTGGAGACGAAGAAGAAGACCGGCAGATATCCGGAGTACCACAAGGGGTGGAGTTTCGACGGCGCAATGAGATAGAGAGCCCCCAGAGAGGACTGGTGCAGGGTGGAGAGGACCACGCCGAAGATGGTCAGCACCATGGTCAGCTTCACCACAAGGTTCCGGGCCTTTTTGAAGCCGAGCCACTCGAGCGGGGCCGGGGTGAACTCGATAAAGAGCACCGTCAGGTAGAGCGCGACGCACGCGCCCACTTCAAAGAGCAGAGAAGTCGTTCCCGACTGCATGATGAAAGGGTAGGGGAGGCGCCAGGGCTGGCCCACATCGTAGTGGAGCGCGAAGACCACCAGGGCATACCCTAAAAAGCCGGTGAGGAGCGCGGGGCGGACCGCGGAATGGTACCGCTTCATCCCGAAGATGTAGACCGCGGCCGAGGTGACGTATCCGCCGGCTGCAAGAGCGACGCCGACCAGGAGGTCGAAGCCGATCCAGATCCCCCAGGGGTTGTAGTCGGATAGGTTGGTGGTTGCGGCCAGTCCGCCGGTGAACCGCATCACCGTGATGAAAAGCCCTATAACGAGCAGGATGCCCGTGACAATGACAAAGGGCGACATAATCGGTTTGTGTGCAGCATCATGCGACATCAGGATTCCTCCTCGCTATCTTTCTTCCCGGCCTCTTCAGCTTCCTTGGCCGCGTCTTCCAAGGCTTTCTTCACCGCCTTTTCCACTGCAGCCTCTTTATCCTTTTTGGCCTTCTCCTTCTCCTGGGTCAGCTTGGCCTCAGCCTCGGCCTTTTCGGCTGATATTGCCTGGGCCACCGCATTCTCCTTCTCCTCTTTTGCTATCTTCTCCCTGCGCTTTGAAACCGCATAGATGCCGGTGAGGAGAACAGGCCACAGCCCCACCACGATGGGCACTGCCGCCAGAGCCCCGGAGGTGAGCTTGGGCGCGGCTATATACCCGAGATCCTCCCGCTTCCCGACCTGGGAGAAGGGGACCCCGGAGAGATAGAGCCAGCTAGTTCCGCCCATCTCTTTCTCGCCGTAGACATGGTCGATGTATCTGTCCGGATGTCTGCGGATGCGCTCTTTGGCTGTTGCGATGATATCCTCTCTGGTGCCGAAGGTGAGGGCCTCGGTGGGGCAGCCCTCCACGCAGCCCGGCAGCAGCCCCTTCTCGAGCCGGGGATGGCAGAAGGTGCATTTGGAGATCCGGGGGGAGATCACCTTATGGTATTCATAGGTAGGGATCTCGAAGGGGCAGGCCACCATGCAGTAGCGGCAGCCCACACAGACGGTCTCGTCGTAGGTGACGGCTGCCGTGGGAGCCTTGTCGAATGCCCGGACAAAGCAGGCCGACGCGCAGGCCGGCTCCAGGCAGTGGTTGCACCCCATCCGGCCGTAGACCGGCGGGTTCTCCTTCCCGTTGGGATAGTACTTGTTGATCACCATGTAGGAGTCCCAGTGGGTTCTTCTGCGCTCATCCAGCACGGTGAGGTCGTCAAAGGGGCGCTCTGGGGCCGGCAGGTCATTGACCTGGTTGCACGCGGCTTCGCACCGCCGGCACCCGATGCAGATGACGCTGTCGAAGAGCACCGCGCCGGCATCTGCATAACCTTCAAAGTGTTGGGTGGTCGCGGAATGCCCCGGTCTGGCCAGTGCCGCAGTTCCAGCACCGGCCGCACCCATCCAGCTCAGGAATCTTCTGCGTGAAATGGACATATGTGTTACCTCGTCTGATCGATGTTTGCGGTTCTTATTTCTTTTTCTCCTTGTGGCATGCGGCGCAATCGACCGCAGCCGGCTTTTCGATCCCCATGTTCTTGTGGCACTCCATGCACTGCCGGTGGTAGGCAGCCTTCAGGCCCGGCATGATCGGCTTTTTCTCGTCAAAGGGCTTGCCGTGGCAGTTGCTGCACTTGGGGGGCTTTACGGCCGGGGGAGTGTTGTGGTGACAACCCTGGCATAGAGTGGCCCTGTCCGTGTGAAAATGATTCGCGAGCTTGCTTGATGCCACCCCCTTCTGCAGGCTGTCGATGATCTTCCGGTGGGGCATGATAGCGGGTTCGAACTCCTTTTCGATGGCCTTGATGGTCACGGTCTCGGGGATCTCCGATTCCGGGATCGGGTCCATCCGGGTCTTCCGGGCCTCCAGGACATTTGCGGCTTTTTGGCTCTCCTCATCCTTGTCCGCGGCCGCGGCTTGGGACGGAGCCACCGAGTGGCAGACCTTGCAGAAGGCGTCATCCTGCTTCCGGTCTTTGGGCATGAAGTTGTGGCAGCCCGCGCACTCCTTGGGAGCCTGCTCCATCATATGGCAGCCGATGCAGCTCGTGTTCGTGTTCTCCTGGTGCATGGCCTGCTCCAGGTTGACCTTCTTTCCCGCGTCGGGCGCGACCGCAAGGGTGTGGCAGGTGCTGCAGGTCTCCATGCCTTCGTGGTGGCAGACCCGGCAGGTGTCGTTGTAGGTCTCGTGGGCCTTGTGATCAAAGGGAACGGCCGCCATCCGGGCCTCCATGTCTGCCGATATCTCTGCAGTCTCGGTGATGTTTACGAAGACCGCGTCCGGCTGGTTCCGCTCCATCCGGGGCAGGGGATCGACCTTCTTTATCCGGGCCTGCATCTTTTCGCTGTGGCAGCCCGCGCACCGGATTGGGCCCGTCTCCTTCTGCTGATCGACCATGTCCCGGTGGCAGTTGACACAGGCCACATGGGAGGCCAGCCGCATGGAGATCCGGTTCTCCTCTTTCACCTCACGGTGGCAGTACCGGCAGGAACCCTCCTCGCCCTTGGCGTAGAAGAGCTGATCCTTGATCTCGTCAAACTTGTGGTGGCAGACCCCGCACTTCTTCTCCTGGGCCTTGACGTGCCGATAGTGCAGCGACAGGTCCATCCCCATCTCCTGTCGGACCGAGACCACCTCCGGCTCTTTCTGGTGGCACTCGCCGCAGGTGACAGGGCCGCTCTCATACCCCTCGTCCGCGGTGCGGGTGTGGCAACCGATGCACTCGTCATGGTAGATGTCCATGACCTCCTGCCGGCTCTCGTCCTTGAGCCGTTTGAATTTGGGCGACAGCGGGTCGATGCGCCTGATGGCCTCGTCCAGCGTGTCAGGGATCAGGGTGAAGGATGCATCCTTCAAGTGACAGGTTTTGCACCCCTTCTCCTGCTTCTCCAGCGCATCGGTGTGCTGATCGTGCAGAAACAGCACGGCCGGCCGCTCCAGCTCTCCGAAGACTTTCAGGGTGTCGATGACGAGGATGTCGGCCCTCAGGCCCTCGGGCTCCTTATACGGAGCCTCCACCCCCTGCACCCTCATTCCGGTGATTGCAATGAGCAGAAAAGCAAGTCCGATTCCCGTCCAACGTACCAGTGATCTTCCTTTCTCCATACTGACATCCTTCGACTGTAAAATGTGGTTTAAAGATCTATCCGGTTTCTTCAACCGTCATCGCGCTTTCATTGTCCATCAGATCCTGCAGGGTGGTCCCGTCATAGACGCGGTAGATGGCCGCCTCGACCCGGCTCCAGAGGTTTGAAAAGGCGCACCCGTCATCATAGGAGCACTTGCATTTGGAGATGCAGGCGATGCAGTGGAGCGGCCTCTCCTCCCGGTCCATGAACCGGAGCACCTCTCCCACCGTGATCTGGGCAGGCTCCGGGATCAGGGTATATCCGCCCTGGTATCCCCGCTTCGATTTCACGAAGCCGCTGCCCTTGAGCTGGCTCAGGATCATCTCCAGGAATCGGGGGGGATATTGCGGGCCCGGGCGATCTCGGAACTCTTTCTCAGTCCTCCGCCTTTGTGGATTGCCAGATCGAGCATTGCCCTCAGGGCATATTGGTTTCTCTGTGTGATCAGCATGTAACTTCTGTTGGAAGGACTTGCAGTCCTTATGGCTGATTTTTATCACCCCACGTCGAGCCTGTACGTCCGGATCGGAAATATCCACGGAACCACAAGATCCGGCGCAAGCCCTTTCATCCATACTACAAGCCGACCCGTTAAGTCAACGACATTATAAGTCAACGACATTGGAGTGGTACTGGATCATGTTTATGGACTGCTTCAGAATTCGGGATAGTCATTTTGGATATAGCGAATGGTAAGATCAAATATATCAAGAATTTTAATTTATTTCAACCCCATCGAATAATTACTGGAGTATTGGGATCAGACTGAATTTTTACCGGACTATTGCTAAGGAATAGCGGGTCAATTCATACTTGATCCCCTGCTCCTGCGCTTCGGATTCGTTCAGGCCGACCCGGGCCACTTCGGGGTCGGTGAATGTGGTCCAGGGGATGACCCGGTAATCGACCCGGAAGGACTTGATGGCCCCGAAAAGGGCGTTGACCGTGGCAAACCAGGCCTGATGGGAGGCGGTGTGGGTGAACTGATAGGGGCCGGCCACATCTCCGGCGCAGTAGATGTTGGGGATGTTGGTCTGGAGAAGATCATTGTGCTCGATGGTTCCCCCCTCCGCGATCCTCACGCCGAGTTCCTCGAGGCCGAAGCCCTTTACATTGGGCTTTCGACCCACGGCCACCAGGATCTCGTCGAATTCGATTTCGACGGTCTTCTCCTCATGCTCGCAGAGAAGAACCTTTTTGCCGTCTTCGGCCCGAATCTCCGCTGCCTTGTGGCCGGTGAGCACCCGGGCTCCTTCGGCCTCGAAGAATTCCCGGATCATCTCCGAGATCTCCGGATCTTCACGGCTCAATATCCTCGGCCCATCTCCACCTGCGTCACTTCCGAGCCGAACTGGGCAAATGCCTGGGTCAGCTCGCAGCCGATGGGGCCGCCGCCCAGCACCACGAGACGCTTGGGAAGTTTTCGGATCTCCCAGATATTGTCTGAGGTGAGGGGCTTCACCTTATCCATTCCCGGGATGGGCGGCACGGAATGGCCTTGCGCCGGTTGCAATCACGATGTTCCGGGTCGAAAGCTTCAGATCGCCGACTTCAACGGTATAGGGGGAGGTGATCCTGGCCTGGCCCCGGATGCACTCGACCCCCAGATCGGTGTACCGCTCTACGGAATCATGGGGTTCCACTTGAGATGTAGGTGAGGGCCATGACCAGGTTGATGATGAAGAAGGGAAAGATGGGGACCAGGCGCAGGGTGAAGAGGTAGAATGCCCCCTCCCGATCCACGCCCCGGTTGACGGCCTTGAGCCGGTCTCCGAAGCGGTTCTGGACAACATCCTTTGTGATCCTCGTAATAATTCTCGAAAGAGTGCTGCTTCGATTTGAGGTATTCAAAGGTGACGTACTGATCCAGATCGAGCGCAAAAAAGAGCAGTGCGGCCAGCACAATGATTCCCGCCAGGATGATCTTCGCCTTGGGTCTGCGCATGTCGCTCCCTTCCGAACCCTTTCGGGGCAGGACTTATTCGCTGGTTTTGATTCTATACTTGAATGATTGGTCCGACTTTATTTCCAATACCTGCCCACAATTCTTCGATAGGCATCGTCTCACCATTCATAGCTTCTTTCCATCCCTGTTTAAAACTGCTCTTTGCAGATTTGAGCGATACACCTTCTCCGAATTTCAGTCAATCATCCCCAACCTCGCGCATCAGCTTCCGCAGCACATAGGGCAGAATCCCGCCGTGCTCGTAATAGGCCACGTCGATGTCGGTGTTGAGCTTGGATATAACTTCAAACTCGATCTTCTCGCGGTTCTCCTTTTGAGCCGTCACCTGCAGGGACTTTCTCGGGGCCATGCCGGAGAGCCCTTTGATGGTGTAGGTTTCGGAGCCGTCGAGCCCCAATGAATCCGCGTTCTCCCCCTCTTTGAAGACCAGGGGCAGCACGCCCATGCCGACGAGATTGCTCCGGTGGATCCGCTCGTAGGAGACCGCGATCACGGCCTTGACACCCAGCAGATTGGTTCCCTTCGCGGCCCAGTCTCTGGAGGAGCCGGTTCCGTACTCCTTTCCGCCGATGACGATGAGCGGAGTCTTTTCGGCCTTGTACTTCATGGCCGCATCATAGATGTACATCTCCTCCTTCTCCGGGAACTTCACGGTCAGACTCCCCTCTTTGCCTCGGGCCAACCGGTTCTTGATCCGGATGTTCCCGAAGGTTCCACGCATCATCACCTCATGGTTGCCCCGGCGGGAGCCGTAGGAGTTGAAATCGGTCTTCTCCACGCCTTTTTTCACCAGGTACTGCCCCGCAGGATACTTCTCCGGGATGGCTCCGGCCGGAGAGATGTGATCCGTTGTGACGGTATCCCCCAGCAGCGCGAGGACTTTTGCCCCTTCGATCTCCTCGGGCTTTTTCATGTCCAGGCTGAAGCCCTCGAAATAGGGGGGATTTTTGATATAGCTCGAGGTCTCGTCCCATTTGTAGGTGGTGCTCTGCTCCACGTTCATGGCCTGCCAGAACTCGTCGCCGTCGAAGATCCGGCCGTACTCGGTGCGGAAGAACTCCTCTTTCACATTCTCGGGGATCAGGGCATTGATCTCTTCGTCTTCGGGCCATATCTCCTTTAAATATACCGGCTCTTCATTGATATCCAAGGCCAGGGGCTCGTTCTCCAGGTCCAGATCGACCCGGCCCGCGATGGCAAAGGCCACCACCAGCATGGGAGAGGCGAGAAAGTTTGCCCGCACGTTCTGGTGAATCCGGGCCTCGAAGTTCCGGTTGCCGGAAAGCACCGATGCCACCGTCAGGTTGTTGTCAACCACTGCCCGTTCGATCTGGGGATGGAGCGGGCCGCTGTTGCCGATGCAGGTGGTGCAGCCGAAGCCGACTGTGTGAAAGCCCAGGGCCTCCAGATAGGGAACGAGGCAGGCCGCTTCGAGGTAGTCGTTGACCACCTTGGAGCCGGGGGCAAAGGAGGTCTTGACATGAAGCGGAATCTTCAGCCCCCGCTTCACCGCGTTCTTTGCAAGCAGCCCCGCGCCGATCAGCACAAAGGGGTTGGAGGTGTTGGTGCAGGAGGTGATGGCCGCGATCACCACGGAGCCGTCGCCGATCACGGTCGGCTTTCCGCCCAGCTCGATCTGAACCCCCTTCTCCTTTCCAGGGGTGCAGAAGGGGAGGCTGCCGGAGACATTGCCCGATTCATCATAGAAGCGGGAGATGTGTTTCAATGTGGTGTCCCGCTCATACTCGCACCCCATGATCTTGAAGAAGCGCTCTTTGAGATTCTTCAGGGGAATCCGGTCCTGGGGCCGGGAGGGGCCTGCCATGGCCGGTTCGATGGTGGAAAGATCCAGCTCCAGCACTTGGGTATATTCCGCCTCGTTCTCGCCGGTGTAGAAGAGACCCATCTCCCTTGCGCAGACCTCGACCAGATCGGCCCGCCTGTTTCGATCCGTCATCCGCAGATACTGAACCGTCTTCTCATCGACCGGGAAAAAGCCCATGGTCGCGCCGTATTCCGGGCTCATGTTGGCGATAGTGGCCCGATCCGGAACCGTAAGCCCCTTCATGCCGGGGCCGAAGAACTCCACAAATTTTTCAACCACCCCGTATTTCCGCAGAATCTCCGTCACCCGGAGGACCAGATCCGTCGCATTCACCCCTTTGGGAAGCTTTCCGGTCATCTTAACACCGATCACCTCGGGGATGGTCATGAAGTAGGGCTGCCCCAGCATCACAGCCTCGGCCTCGATGCCACCGACGCCCCAGCCCATGACGCCGATCCCGTTGATCATGGTGGTGTGGGAGTCCATACCGAGGAGTGAGTCGGGATATGCAAGGTGGATGCTGTCCGATTTGTCGGTGATCACAACCCGGCCCAGATGCTCCAGGTTGACCTGGTGGCAGATCCCGGAGCTGGGGGGAACCACGCTGAAGTTGTGGAAGCTCTTCTGTGCCCATTTGAGCAGGGCGTACCGCTCGCCGTTGCGCTCATACTCCCTGGCCACGTTCCGGGTGAGGGCGTTGATGGTCCCGTAGTAGTCGACCTGCACCGAGTGATCCACAACCAGCTCCGAAGGGATGAGAGGGTTGATCTTCGAGGGATCGCCGCCCAGAGACTTGACCGCATCCCGCATGGCCGCAAGGTCCACCACCGCGGGAACCCCGGTGAAGTCCTGCATCAGCACCCGTGCGGGATGAAAGGGGATCTCGGCCGGCTCGGCATAGGTTTTCTGCCAGTTGGCGATCTGCTTGAGATCGGCTTGGGTCACCACCTTCCCGTCTAGCTTCCGCAGCAGGTTCTCCACCAGAATCCGGATGGAAAAGGGGAGGCGGCCGATCTTTGCAATCCCTTCGGCCTCCAGCTTCCGGATGTCGTAGATCGTATATGTGCCTCCCTTGACCGACACGGTGCGTTGATATGACTGGTTATCCACTATTGATCCCTCCTCTGTTTTTGAACCTGTTTTGGGTTGATTTCGAGCTGTCCTCTCATCCCGAATTTTTCGTATATCTCCTGATAAATTTACTAAACCGGAGAGAGATTCGCAAGAAAGGTTTTTTCTTTTGACAAAATGGGTAAAATTCCCCTATAATTCTCTACCTTTTTTTGGAGATCCTCTTTTTTCGGAGTGTATATTTTATGGAATTTTTCCTGTGTGTGCTCGGTTTTGTAATGTTTATCGAAGGGCTTCCCTATGCGGCCTTTCCGGATAAGATCAAAGGATGGATGCAGATGATCATGACCGCGCCCGAAGGAACCCTTCGGAAGCTCGGCTTCTTTCTGATGCTGACGGGCCTCTTTCTGATCTACATCGGAAAGCAGTCCTGATCCGGTGTATTCCCTTTCGGATTACCGGTATGAGCTTCCCGAAGATCGGATCGCGCAGGTTCCTGTGCCGGACCGGGAGGGCTCGAGACTGCTGCTGTTGGACCGGGGGGATGGCGGCCTTGCCCATCACCGGTTCCGGGATCTTCCGGATCTGATGGAGGCCGGAGATGTCCTGGTGGTCAACGACACCCGGGTGGTCCCGGCCCGCCTGCTGGGAAAGAAGGAGACCGGCGGAAATGTCGAGGTGCTGATCCTCGATTATAGCGGAAGCAACGGGCGTAATGGCGCATCCGCGGATAAAAGGCCCGTCCACCGCTGCCTGATCCGGGCATCCAAGCGCCCTCGAGCAGGGACGATCCTGCTTTTCGACGAGGGGCTTCAGGCCGAGGTGCTCGATTTTGCAGAGGGCCTCTATACGGTCGCCTTTTCCAGCCCGAATGCTTCTTTTTCCGATCTTCTCCACCGGATCGGCAGAATTCCCCTTCCGCCCTATATCGGCAGAAAGCCGGAGGAGAGCAGAAGGGGGAGCGCGCGGGCCGAGGAAGATGCGGCCGCCTACCAGACCGTCTATGCCGAAAAGGAGGGGGCAGTGGCCGCGCCCACCGCAGGGCTTCACTTTACCCCGGGGCTGCTGGACCGGATTCGGGAGAAGGGGGTGGAGATCGCATCCATCACCCTCCATGTCGGGTACGGAACCTTTGTGCCGGTTCGGATGAAAGATATTCGGAGCCATCGGATGCATTCGGAAAGATTTGAGATCTCCCCCTCGACCGCGGAGACCGTCTCCCGGGCAAAGGCCGATGGCCGAAGAGTGATCGCGGTGGGAACCACCTGTGTGCGGACACTGGAGTATGCCGCGGATGAGACCGGAAGGATCGCGCCGGGCTTCGGAGAGTGCGACCTCTTCATCTATCCCGGATACCGGTTCAAGGCCGTGGACCGGATGATCACCAATTTCCACCTTCCCGAATCGACGCTTTTGATGCTCGTCTCCGCGTTTGCGGGCCGGGAGAAGATATTAAATGCCTACCGACAGGCTGTTGAGGCCGAATACCGCTTCTACAGCTATGGCGATGCCATGTTCATCCGGTAGAAAAATCGACTGAGAATTCAATGTAAGGAAACCAAAAGTCTTGTTTCAATTCACCCTCACAGGAACCTGCGGCCGAGCCCGCACCGGCCGCTTCGTCACTTCCCGGGGAACGGTTCAAACCCCCATCTTCATGCCCGTGGGAACTTTGGGCAGCGTCAAGTCCCTCTCACCGGAGGATCTTCACGAGCTGGGGGCACAGATCATCCTCGGCAACACCTATCACCTCTATCTGCGGCCCGGCTGCGATGTAATCGAACGGTTTTCCGGGCTCCACCGCTTCATGAACTGGGATGGACCCATCCTCACCGACAGCGGGGGGTTTCAGATCTTTTCTCTATCAAAGCTCTTCAAAATCACCGAAGAGGGAACGACCTTCCAGTCCCACATCGACGGATCGAGTCATCTCCTCACCCCGGAAAAGTCCATGGAGATCCAGCGCTGTCTTGGCTCGGACATCATTATGTGTCTGGATGAGTGCATTCCCTATCCCGCGAACCGGGAGCAGGCCCTTGCCGCGCTGGAGCGAACAACCCGATGGGCCCAGCGATGCAAGGATTACCACGAGAGTCAAGGCCCTGGCCCCCATGCTCTCTTCGGCATCGTCCAGGGCGGGATGTATGAAGATCTCCGCCGCCGGTCCGCAGAGGAGATCGAAGCCATCGGCTTTGACGGCATCGCGGTGGGGGGCCTTAGTGTGGGAGAGCCCAAGGAGCTGATGATGGAGATGGCCGATATCAATTTAGGAGCCCTGCCGCAGGAGAAGCCGAGATATGTGATGGGCGTGGGCACGCCCGAGGATCTGGTGGAGCTGGTCAATCTGGGCGCGGACATGTTCGACTGCGTCATGCCCACCCGAAACGCCAGAAACGGGCAGCTTTTCACATCCCGGGGAACGTTCAACATCAAAAATGCGACCTATAAATACGACAAGAGCCCGATCGAGGAGGGGTGCGAATGCTACACCTGCCGCAACTACTCCCGGGCATATCTGCGCCACCTCTACGCCTCCCGGGAACTGCTCTCCTACCGCCTCAACACCATCCACAATCTCCATTACTATCTTGATCTGGCTGGGAAGATGCGGGAGGCCATCGGCAAAGGAGAATTTGACACATTCCGAAAGGATTTCTATAGTATCAGGAATACCGAATAAATCGGTGTATCATTATTTTATAATAAGGAGATCATAATGAAAGAGAAAGTACAGGCGGTATTGGACAAGATCAGACCCGCGCTCCAGAAGGATGGCGGGGATGTGGAACTGGTGGAGGTCGATGAGAACGGCACGGTGAAGGTGCGGCTTCAGGGCGCATGTGCGGGATGTCCCATGTCCCAGGTGACGCTGAAGAACGGCATCGAGCGGGTGCTGAAGCAGGAGATTCCCGAGGTCAAGACCGTGGAGAAGGTCTAAACGCGCCTTTATGGTCGATCCTTTTCCAATCCAGTAATACAACCATATTCACCCGAATATGGATTCCGCTGTCTCTCCGCTGATCCCCAAAGGCAGAGATTCTGCCGATTCCGGGGATCTGCGGGGGGATGAAACCCTCCATTTTCGAAAGCGCTCTCCATGACCATTGCCAGTAAAATCGAAACCATGATCACCCGCTCCTCCTGGATTCGGAAGATGTTCGAGGAGGGGGCCCGTCTCAAGGCCGAGCACGGGGCCGAAAATGTCTACGACTTCAGCCTGGGCAACCCGAACCTGCCGCCGCCGAAAGAGTTCTACGAAGTGATCACCGACACGGTAAAGAACTTCAAGCCCGGCGACAACGCGTACATGCCCAACCCCGGCTATCCCCATGTGCGCAAGGCCGTGGCCGACTATCTCACCGAAGAACAGGGCGTCGGGGTCTCTGCCGACGAGGTGGTGATGACCTGCGGGGCCGGCGGGGGCCTGAACGTGGTGCTGAAGGCGATTCTGGACCCCTGCGACGAGGTGATCACACCTGCGCCCTTTTTCGTGGAGTACGGCTTCTACGCGGACAATCATGGCGGCGTATTGAAACCAGTTCCCACAAACGACGACTTCACCTTGAACCTCGACGCGATCGGAGACGCGGTCACCGAAAAGACCAAGGCGATCATCATCAACTCCCCCAACAATCCCACAGGTCAGGTCTATTCCCGGGAGAGCCTGGAGAAGCTGGCAGGGCTTTTAAAGGAGAAGGGTGAAAAGATCGGCCGCACGATTTATCTGATCTCGGACGAGCCGTACCGGAAGATCGTCTATGACGGCGTCACGGTTCCGAGCATCTTTTCGATCTTTCCCGAGAGCATCCTGATCACCTCCTATTCAAAGGATATCTCCATTCCGGGAGAACGGCTCGGATATGCGGCCGTCAATCCCAATGCGACCCATAAAGCGAGCCTGATGGCCGGGATGACCCTGGCCAATCGGATTCTCGGCTTTGTCAACGCGCCGGCGCTGATGCAGCGGGTGGTGGCAAGGCTTCAGGGCGTCAAAACCGACATCACCCCATATGCCGAAAACCGGAAGATCCTCAGCAATGGCCTTGAAGAGGCCGGATATGAATTCATCAAACCGGCAGGGGCATTCTATCTCTTCCCAAAAAGCCCGATTCCCGATGATGTGGAGTTCGTCCGGATCCTTCAGGAGGAGCTGATCTTAGGGGTTCCCGGCGCCGGCTTCGGCAGACCCGGCCATTTCCGCCTCTCCTACTGTGTGGATGCGGATACCGTGAAGAATGCGATTCCGGGTTTCAAAAGGGCCATCGAGAAGGCCGGTTCAGCATCTTAGCGATTTTTGAACGGAGAAAAGCGACCGGGGATCATCTCCCGGCCGCTTTTCAGAAAAGTTCCAAATGGGTTGAGCATGCATGTAGGGCAGGACAGCGCATAAATGAGTTTAGGGGATGAGATATCGCTGAATGGAAAAATTCCGGATGAGCCATTGCAGTTTATCCGAAGGTGCGTGATCCACAAGAAAGTATTTTGGACATATCATGTGAATATGCGATTGAAAGGCCGTTTTATTTCCCGGGATGCAATTCTCAATTCACACGATAGCTATGAAATTATCGGGGAATATCCGAAGGATAAATATTGTCCAAGCTATCTTATCCGTTCTGAATATTTTGATGATATATTCCATATTCTATTTGCACTTGATGTCAGTGCTGATAATATCCGGGTTGTTACCGCCTACCGTCCCACCTTGGGACAATGGGAGGAAGGCTTCAGAATAAGGAGGTAATCTTCATGAAGTGCCATTTATGTGGATCAGAATTGAAGTCTTTGGCTACTGACCTGCCTTTCAAAATCAGCCATACGACCATTGTTATTTTGAAAGGTATGCCGATTTTGCAATGTGAGAATTGTGGTGATTATCTGATTCCTGATGCAGTGATGAGCCGTGTAGAAAAGATATTGGATGGGGTAAGCGCAGATGCTGAACTGGAGATTATTCGTTATGCCGCTTAAATATGGCTTGTTGGATTGGGGAAAGCCCTTGGGAAATGTAGTCTGAAGGGGAATGCCTTTCTGCAGTCATCACAAAAAAGTTGTTTGATCGTTATGAAATGAGCCGGACCGATATATACCCTGATATCAAACCAACTCATACAGAGGGCGTTTTTCCAAATGCGCATCACCTTCAACAATTATTGGAACAGGACATGAAGGGAAATCCCACCTATATCGGGCAGACCCTGAAAAAGATCACGGATATTTTAAACGAAAACGGTATCGAGTTCGCACTGGCCGGGGCACTCTCTTTGGGCATCCGATGCAAACCCCGGTACACCGTTGACATCGATTTATTGATTCATCCCGATGATTACCAGGACTTGCAGAACCTTTTCAAAGAACACGATTTATCGATTCTGTTGAACGATGAATATCTAATGACGGTCCGGGATAGGGCCACAGGAGTTGAAGCCGATTTGCTCTTCAGCGAATTTGATCCGGAGGAATCCGGAAGAGTTACGGCAACCGAAGAAGAGATTTTCGGTGTCGCTGTGCCGGTTATTCAGAGCGAATACCTGCTCTGGATGTATCTGCTTTCAGGTATGGAAAAGCATAAAGTAGATGGGATAAATCTTATAAAATCGGACGCAGTCGATCTCCGGAAGCTAATCTTTTACCTGAATAATGATGAATTTGATGAAGATGAAGAATCATCGGCGATGTTGAAGCAGTGGATCGCAATGGCGGATAAAGAGAAATCGAGCAGCTATTCCGAATCGGTCAGACGAAGAAAGCCTCCAAAAAGAAAACCATAGAGATGGGATGTTTTTGAAATCCTGCCGGCCATATTCTCCCCGAGGTCGGCCCTGAACCTGACCCTGAACCGGCGCTTGCCGGTTTTTCATTTTATCCCGTAACAATGTTTCTCCCCTCTTCCTTTACCCCTGTTTCCGGCCTCCCTTTCACAATCCCTCTGCAGCCCCAATGATTTTCCTCCAGTTTTAAAATTTAACACCTTCATCCGCTTGAAGAATTTTTAGGCTTGACATGTGAAGCGGATTCATATAGTAACATTGTTACAGAGTCCCAGGATCGAAAGGGCTCTGGTCATATGGTTTTTGAGGTAATCAAAAGGCTTACGCCGATTATTTTCATAGACCATTTTTTCGACATCCGAAGCCCTAAAATGAGGCCGCATCCGGCGGCTCAGGATTATCAACTTCAATATCAAAAAGATATGGTCTGGACGGCTCACCCGTGGCAATGGAAAAAGAGGCCCTGCGTAACAATGTTCACAACCGGCTCAGTCCGGAGGCCCATCGACGCCTTGAAGTTGCGGTGCTGGAGATCTTCTCAGAATCCGACTTCCACAAGGCCAACATCCGGGCAGTGGCCAAAAAGGCAGGGGTGAGCTTTTCCACCATCTACAGCTATTACGGCAGCAAAGAAGGGCTCCTCTTCGCATTCGTCGATATCTGGCTCGGGAAGCTGACGGACCGGATCATCGACCATCTCCAGGGGATCGAGGACCTGAAGGAGAAGCTGCGGAAGGTCTTCTGGCTCCAGCTCGACTATTACGAGCGGAAGCCGGGACTGGGCCGGATTCTCTTCATGACCCTGCCCATGAAGACCTGGATGGTGGACCGGACCTTTCGCCAGCCCAAGATGATCGACCTCTTTCTGGATACCCTGCGCCAGGGTCAAAAGGAAGGCGTTTTGAACCCGAACGTCCGGGCCGGGGTGCTGCTCGATTTTATGCTGGGGATGGTCCAGCGCTCCTTTTTCATGTGGATCTCCCGGGGCCAGAAGGGGAGCCTTGCGGGGCAGGCCAACGTCCTTTTCGAAATGGTCTGGAGAGCCATCTCCAATCCGGAGGCCGAATGATGTATGCTTTTCGGTCTTAACTTGTTAAACGACTTGCTTTTATTCATCAAATAGGAAGGTAATGCGTGAGCAGTAACGAAGAACAGTTTTTCTGGACAGGCCTGACGCCCGATGCAGCGCGCAAGGCGCTGGTCAACAAGGATAAATCGAAGCGGGATAAACGATCCTCTTTGAAAGATGCCGTAAACCGCTTTATAAAGGACGGCGACAATGTGGCCATCGGCGGGTTCGTGGACAACCGACAGCCCGTGGCGGCCACTTTCGAGATGATCAGGCACGGCTTCAAGGATCTGACCCTCTCTTACCAGTCGGGCGGCATGGCCATCGATTATCTGGCCGGGGCAATGGCCCTCAGACCCGATCACTTCTCCATCAAGCGGATGGAGTTCGCCTACTGGGCCCATGAATCCTTCGGCCTCTCCCCCATCTTCCGCTACATCGCGGAGAACGGGATGGTGGAGCTGGAGGACTGGAGCAACTACAATATGAGCGCCCGCTTCAAGGCCGGCGCGATGGGCCTCACCTTCATCCCCTGCCGCAGTCCTCTGGGCAGCGACATCCTGAAGAAATGCCGGGCAAAGGTGATGGACTGCCCCTTTACGGGCCGTCCCATCATCCTGCTGCCGGCCAGCTACCCGAATGTCGCGATCATCCATGTCCAGACCGCGGACATGTTCGGCAACTGCGTCATCAACGGCACGGACGCCACCTGCCAGGAGATCGCGATGGCGGCCGATTACACCATCGTCACCTGCGAGCGGATCGTCCCCCACCGGGTGATCACCCGCAGACCCAAGGAGATCGGCATTCCTTTTTTCGCGGTGGATGCGGTGGTACATGTCCCCTTCGGGGCCTATCCCACCAACTGCCGGCGCTATTACTACTTCAACAAGGAGCACATCGCCACCTTCCACGCCCTGGGAACCCGTCTTCGCAAGGGAGATCCCAAAGGGCTTGCGGCCTACTATGACGATTATATCTTCGGCGCCAAGGGATTTGAGGACTTCATCGACCACTTCCCGGTGCGCAAGCTTCTGGAGGAGTACCAGTCGGAAATGCAGAACTTCGAGAGAATGGTCTAAGGGAAGGAGCGAACCCATATGCTTGTCACCAGTATTGAATATACATCCCAGGAGATGATCGTGGTCGCGGGTGCGCGGATCCTCGAGGACAACAAGGTCGTCTTCGTGGGCACGGGCCTGCCGATGATCGCCACCGTGCTGGCTATCCGTCACAGAGCCCACGGCATCATCCCGGTCTTCGAGGCCGGCGCGGTGGGGCCCCCGCTGGAGGGAGGGCTTCCCTTCTCCGTGGGCGACTCCAGAACCGCCAGCCGCGCCTCTTTTGTCCGGGGGCTGAACGCGGCCTTCGAGATGACCCAGCGGGGCTTCTGCGACTACGGATTCGTGGGAGGCGCTGAGATCGACCCCTACGGCAACCTCAACTCCACCATGATGGGAAAGTTTCCCGAGGAGTACCAGAAGCCCAAAGCCCGCCTGCCGGGCAGCGGCGGGGCCAGCGACATGGCCTCCTCGTGCGAGCGGACCATCCTGATCATGCCCCATGAGCGGCGCCGCTTCAACGAGAAGATCAACTACGTCACCAGCCCCGGCTACCTCGACGGCAGCCCCGGGGCCCGGGAGCGGGCCGGACTGCTGGGGCAGGGGCCACATAGGGTCATCACCACAAAGGCTGTCCTCGGCTTTGACGACGAGACCCGCCGGATGAAGATCCTCCACACCTATGCCGGAGAGACCGTGGAATCGATCCAGGAATCGACCGGGTTCGAGCTGCTGGTGGACCCGGATGTCTCGCCCTTTGATCCGCCCACCATCGAGGAGCTGACCCTAATCCGGGAGGAGATCGACCCGCTGGGATTTTTCGTCAAAAAGCCGGTCAAGGAGAAGGTTCTGCCGAACCAGTTCTGATGGCTGTGAATATATAAAAAGGAAACTGTTTTTCGACAGTTTTTTTCAACAGGGATCAACTTAAAAAAAGGGAGAGGAGAACGCCATGAAAATCTTGAAGATCGACCATCTGGGGATTGCGGTCAACAGCATCGACGAGGGAAAGAACTTCTGGTCCGACGTGCTGGGCCTTCACTTCGAAGGTGCGGAGACTGTGGAATCTCAAAAAGTTACCACCGCATTCTTCCCGGTGGGGGAGAGCGAAGTGGAGCTTCTGGAATCCACCTCCCCGGACGGGCCCGTGGCCAAGTTCATCGAGAAGAAGGGGGCAGGTTTCCAGCATGTGGCCTTCCGGGTGGAGAACATCGACGAGGCCCTGGCCGAGCTGAAGGAGAAGGGGATCAAGCTCATCGACGAGAAGGCCCGCATCGGCGCGGGCGGCGCAAAGATCGCATTTCTGCATCCCAAGGCCACCAACGGCGTGCTCGTGGAACTCTGCCAGCGGGATTAGAAGAACCAGAGAATGAAGAAGAAGGATTGATTTTTCATTTTTAATTTTCCAAAAGGAGTATCCAAACATGGCGCAGCATCCTGAGTACAGCAAATGGGAGGAGACCGCTTCCAAGCAGATGAAGGGCAAAAGCCCTGACTCGCTCAAAAAGCAGTCCCCGGAGGGGATCGAGATCAAGCCTCTTTACACCTACGAAGATATCCAGGGGATGGAGACCGAAAACACCCTGCCGGGGCTTCCCCCCTACGTCCGGGGGCCTATGGCCACCATGTATGCGGGCCGCCCCTGGACCATCCGCCAGTATGCGGGATTTTCCACCGCGAAGGAGTCCAATGCCTTCTACCGCCGGAACCTGGCCGCGGGACAGAAGGGCCTCTCGGTCGCCTTTGACCTGGCCACCCACCGGGGGTATGACTCGGATCATCCCCGGGTATCGGGCGATGTGGGCAAGGCCGGGGTCGCGGTCGATTCCATCGAGGATATGAAGATCCTCTTCGACCAGATCCCCCTGGATCAGATGTCGGTCTCCATGACCATGAACGGCGCAGTTCTCCCGATCCTGGCCGGCTACATCGTCGCGGCCGAGGAGCAGGGCGTCAAGCAGGAGCAGCTCACCGGAACCATCCAGAACGACATTTTAAAGGAGTACCTCACCCGGAACACCTACATCTATCCGCCCGTCCCCTCCATGCGGATCGTCTCGGACATCATCGGGTACTGCTCCGAGAATATGCCCAAATTCAACACCATCTCCATCTCCGGGTACCACATGATGGAGGCCGGTGCAGACTCGGTGCTTCAGACCGCGTTCACCCTGGCCGACGGCGTCGAGTATGTCCGTGCAGCCCTCAAGGCCGGCCTTGACATCGACAAGTTCGCGCCCCGTCTCTCCTTCTTCTTCGGCGTGGGGATGAACTTCTTCATGGAGATCGCGATGCTTCGGGCCGCGCGCTTTTTATGGCACAAGCTCATGTCCCAGTTCAACCCGACCAACCCCAAGTCGAGCATGCTGAGGACCCATGTCCAGACCTCGGGCTGGTCCCTCACCGCACAGGACCCCTACAACAACATCATCCGGACCACCTTGGAGGCGCTGGCGGCCGTTCTCGGCGGAACCCAGTCCCTGCACACCAACTCCTTTGACGAGGCCATCGGACTGCCCACCGACTTTTCAGCCAGAATCGCCAGAAACACCCAGATCGTGATCCAGGAGGAGAGCCAGGTCACCAGGGTGGTCGACCCCTTGGGCGGCTCCTACTACATCGAGTCTCTTACCGCATCCATTGTAAAAGAGGCCGAGCGGATCATCAACGAGGTCGAGGAACTTGGCGGGATGGCCAAGGCCATCGAGAGCGGTATGCCGAAGATGCGGATCGAGGAGTCCGCGGCCCGCCGCCAGGCCAAGATCGACCAGGGCAAAGAGGTGATCGTCGGTGTCAACAAGTACCAGCTCAAGGACGAAAATCTCGATCTGGAAGTTCTGGAGGTCCCCGAGGGCGTCCGGGAGGAGCAGGTCAACCGGCTGAAAGAGATCCGGGAGAAGCGGGACAACGAAAAGACCCGGCAGGCCCTGGAGGCCCTCACCAAAGCGGCCGAGACCGGCGGCAACCTGCTGGCGGCCTGCATCCCCGCGGTCCGTGCACGGGCCACGGTGGGCGAGATCTCCGAGGCGATGGAGAAGGTCTTCGACAGGTATGTGGCCACGACCCAGTGCATCTCCGGGGTTTATGCCGCGGAGTACGGCGATTCCGAGATCCTGGCCTCCCTGCGGAAGCGCACCGCGGACTTTGCCGAGAAGAACGGCCGCAGACCCCGTATCCTCATGACCAAGATGGGCCAGGACGGACACGACCGCGGCGTCAAGGTGGTCTCCACGGCCTATGCCGACATCGGATTTGACGTTGACATCAGCCCCATGTTCCAGACCCCGGAAGAGGCCGCGAAGATGGCCGTGGAAAACGATGTCCATGTGGTGGGCGCATCCTCGCTGGCCGCAGGCCACAAGACCCTGGTTCCGGCCCTGATCAATGCCCTCAAGGAGCAGGGGAGTGAGGAGATCCTCGTGGTCGTGGGCGGCGTCATTCCCCCCTCCGACTACGACTTCCTCTTCAAAGCGGGTGCAGTCGGCGTCTTCGGCCCGGGAACCCCCATCGCTGATTCCGCGAACCAGGTGCTGAATGCATTGGAAAAAAAGTGAAGTAGTGGCTGGTGAACGGTTAATAGTGGCCAGTGAATGGTGGATGGTGAATGGTGGTCAGTGGATGATGATTCCCAAACCGGCCGAAAACCACCGATCACGAACCACTATCCACTAAACACGAACCACTATCCACTAATCAGAGAGGCATGGCAATGACAGATACCAACAGACGGAAGAAGCGATAATGGTCCTCGAAGCGCCCGACTACTATATCCAGGGGATTGCCGCGGGGAACCGCAGGACCCTGGCCAGGGCCATCACCGTGATCGAGAGTTCCCTTCCCGCACACCAGGAGCTGGGCCGGGCCATTGTGGACGGCCTGCTGGAGCGGACCGGAGAGGCTGTTCGGCTGGGGATCACAGGCGTGCCCGGGGTGGGCAAGAGCACCTTTATCGAGAGCTTCGGGATGTTCCTGGTGAAAAAGGGGCACAAGGTCGCGGTGCTGGCGATCGACCCGAGCAGCTCCCGGTCCGGGGGCAGCGTCATGGCCGACAAGACCCGAATGGAGAAGCTTGCGGTGGAGGGAAATGCCTTTATCCGGCCATCTCCTTCGGGGAAGACTTTGGGCGGCGTGGCCCGGAAGACCCGGGAGAGCATGCTCTTGTGCGAGGCGGCCGGGTTCGATGTGGTGATCGTGGAGACCGTGGGCGTTGGCCAGTCCGAGACCGCGGTCGCGGCCATGACCGATTTCTTTCTGGTGCTGATGCTGGCCGGCGCGGGCGATGAACTCCAGGGCATCAAGAAGGGGGTGCTGGAGATGGCCGACGGGGTCGCGATCAACAAGGCCGACGGCGACAATCTGGAGCGGGCTCAAAAGGCGCGCAAGGAGTACGAGATGGCTCTGCATCTGGTCATGCCGGCCTCCCCCCACTGGACCACCCCGGTGATTACATGCTCTGCAAAGACCCTGGCCGGGGTCCCCGATATCTGGGAGACCGTTCTTTCCCACCGGGAGAAGCTGACCCTTGCCGGAGAGCTGCAGATAAAACGCCGGGGGCAGGCCGCAGACTGGATGCGGACACTGGTGGAGGAGGGGCTGAAGGAGCGCTTCTACACCCATCCGGATGTCAAAGCGCAGCTTCAAAAGACCCTCCGGGAGGTGGAGCACGGGGTCATCACCCCCACCAGTGCGGCGACCCGGCTGCTGGAACTGCTCGACAGACGGTAAGGATCATAAACCGAAAAACGGTTGATTGAAAACAGGAAACGAGGAGAATATGGGTATCGTAGCGGATAAAATCAAAGATTTAAAAGAGCGAGAGGCGAAGCTCCTCCAGATGGGCGGCGAAAAGGCCGTTGCCAAGTACAAGGAGAAGGGAAAGCTCACCGCAAGGGAGCGCCTCGACTATTTCTTCGACCCCGGGACATTCCGGGAGATCGACATGTTCGTAACCCACCGGTGCGTCAACTTCGGGATGGAGAATGTGGAGATCCCGGCCGACGGCGTCATCACCGGCTACGGAAAGGTGGATGGCCGACCTGTCTTCGCGTTCGCGCAGGACTTCACGGCCCGCGCCGGCAGCCTCGGCGAGATGCACGCGAAGAAGATCTGCAAGATCATGGACATGGCCTTGAAGGCCGGGGCCCCCTTTGTGGGCTTCAATGATTCTGGCGGCGCGCGCATCCAGGAGGGGGTGGATGCGCTTTCCGGCTACGGCCAGATCTTCTACAGAAACTCGATCGCATCGGGCGTCATCCCCCAGATCTCCGCGATCATGGGGACCACGGCCGGCGGTGCGGTCTACTCTCCGGCCATGACCGACTTCATCCTCATGGTCAAAAACACCTCCTACATGTTCATCACGGGACCCCAGGTCATCAAGGCCGTCACCGGGGAAGAGATCTCCTTTGAAGACCTCGGCGGCGCGATGTCCCACAGCGAGAAGAGCGGCGTCTCCCATTTCGCCTGTGAGGACGAGCATGATGCGATGGATCACATCAAAAAGCTCCTCTCCTTTCTCCCCTCCAACAACATGGAAGATCCGCCGGTGGTGGATACCGGAGACGATCCCAACCGGACCGACATGGGTCTGAACGAGATCATCCCGGACAGCCCAAATAAGTCCTACGACATCAAGGATGTGATCCGCTCCATCGTGGACAACGGCGACTTTTTCGAGCCCCATGAGCTGTTTGCCCAGAACATCGTGGTCGGATTCGGCCGTCTCAACGGTCGCAGCATCGGCATCATCGCGAACCAGCCCGGCTACATGGGCGGAGCCCTGGACATCAACGCATCGGACAAGGCCTCCCGCTTCATCCGCCTCTGCGACGCGTTCAACGTGCCGCTTCTGACCATCGCAGACGTGCCCGGCTATCTCCCGGGAAGCGACCAGGAGTGGGGCGGGATCATCCGCCACGGCGCGAAGCTCCTCTGGGTATACTCCGAGGCCACGGTTCCCAAGATGCTGCTGGTAACCCGGAAGGATTACGGCGGCTCATATCTGGCCATGTGCTCCAAGGATCTGGGCGCGGACATCGCGTTTGCCTGGCCCACGGCCGAGATCGCTGTCATGGGCGCAGCCGGCGCTGCCAACATCATCCACAAAAAAGAGATCGACGGGGCCGAGGACAAGGCTGCCAAGCGGAAGGAGAAGATCGCGGAATACGACGAACTCTTCTCCAACCCGTACCGGGCCGCGAACCGGGGCTTCATCGACGCGGTCATCGAGCCGAGCGCCACCCGGCCCCGGCTCATCGAGGCCCTGGAACTCATGTGCTCCAAACGGGAGATCCGTCCGCCCAAGAAGCACGGAAATATTCCGCTGTAGAATAGTGGTTAGTGGATAGTGAATGGTGGATAGTGAAAAATCACAAGCCACTAAACACGAACCACCAGCCACTGACAAAGGAGATCTTATATGGCAGATGAAAAGACGAAAATGATCGCAGTCGCGTCCGCGGTGATGGCCTACATCCGGAACGAGGAGGATGCCGCAGTCGTATCGACCCTGCAGGCAGCAGCCCCCGCGCCGAAGAAGGCCGATGTTCCAGCCCCCGTCAAGCTCTGGGGCATCAGCGGACGGCAGGACATGATGCACATGCGTTCCATGATGCAGCTCAAGGCGTTCCATAGATAATAGTGGATAGTGAGTAGTGAATAGTGGATAGTGATCTGGCTGCAAGCCATTAACCACTAACCACAAGCCACCAATCACCATCCACCAGTCACCAGTCACTAAAAGAACTTTTTATATAGAGGAGAACCCACAAATGACCGACCATACCCAAGTCAAGATGACGGAGATGAAGTACGGCAATGACCGGCCCAAAGCCGCCAATCCGGTCAAGATCGAGGACCTGAGCTTGAGAGACGGACACCAGTCTCTCTTTGCCACCCGGGGCCGCACCGAGGATATGATCCCGGTGGCCGAACTGATGGATGAGGTGGGCTTCTGGGCAGTGGAGACCTGGGGCGGGGCAACATTTGACACCATGCACCGGTTCCTGAACGAAGATCCCTGGGAGCGGATCCGGACCCTGAAGCGCTACTTCAAGAAGACCCCTTTCTCCATGCTGCTGCGGGGCCAGAACCTGGTGGGATACCGCAACTATGCGGATGATGTGGCAAAAGCCTTTGTGGAGCGGGCAGCCGAAAACGGCATGGACATCTTCCGAACCTTTGACGCGCTGAACGACTACCGGAACTTCGAGACCGTGGTTCCGGAGATCAAGAAGGCCGGCAAGCACTTCCAGGGCTGCATCTGCTACACCCTCACCGAGCCCCGGCTGGGCGGAGAGGTCTACAACATCGACTACTATGTGGGCAAGGCCAAGGATCTGGAGGCCATGGGCGCAGACACCATCTGCGTGAAGGATATGGCCGGCCTCATGTCACCCTATGATGCCTACGAGATCGTCAAGGCATTGAAGGAGACCGTCAAGGCGCCGATCCACCTCCACAGCCACTTCACCTCGGGCATGTCCCCCATGACACACCTCAAGGCGATCGAGGCCGGCGTGGACATCATCGACACCTGCATGACGCCCTACGCGTACCGCACCTCCCACGCCGCGATCGAGCCTTTGGTCATGTCCCTTTTGGGAACCAGCCGCGACACCGGCTTCGACATCGAGCTGCTGGCCAAGATCAACCTGATCCTGGAAAAAGAGGTGATGCCGAAATACAAGCACCTCCTGGACGACTCCAAGGTCTCCATCATCGACATCAATGTGCTGCTCCACCAGACCCCGGGCGGAATGCTCTCCAACCTGGTCAACCAGCTTCGGGAGATGGATGCGCTCGATCGGATCAACGATGTCTACGAAGAGCTGCCCAAGGTCCGCAAAGACCTGGGCCAGATCCCGCTGGTCACGCCCACCAGCCAGATCGTCGGCATCCAGACGGTCAACAATGTCCTCTTTGACGACGAGAACGAGCGGTACAAGATGATCACCGGGCAGGTGAAGGATCTATGCTACGGCCTCTACGGCAAGACCGCAGTGCCGATAGACTCCGAGGTGCAGAAGAAGGCATTGAAGGGCTACGCCAGAGGCGAGGAGCCCATCACCTGCCGGCCGGCCGAGGTTCTGGAGCCGGAGCTGGACAAGGCCAAAGAGGAGATCGGAGACCTGGCAAAGGATCTCGACGATCTGATCCTCTATGCCATGTATCCGACCACGGGCAAGCGCTTCCTGAAATGGAAGTACGGTCAGGAGAAGCCGCCCGAGGAGGTGGTGCCGAGAACTATGGACGACGTGAAGGCCGCTGACGAGCTGATCAAGAAGGCCAAGGCCGGCCAACTGGTGGAGAAGAAGGCCGACGAGCCGGAAAAGGGCGAGAACCTCAGAACCTTCAACGTCTTCGTGGACAAAGAGTACTTCGAGGTGGGCGTGGAAGAGGTGGGCGACTCCCCCATCATCTCTTACATCCAGCAGGCCCAGAGCCAGATGGCATCGATGCCGGCCCCGGCAGCAGCATCTTCAGCCCCGGCCGCACCCGCAGGCCCCCAGCGGGCCTCCACCCCGGCAGCCCCGAAACCCGCGCCCAAGGCGGCCCCAGCCCCGAAACCCGCGGCAAAGGCCGCTCCGGCTGCCCCGGCAGCAACTGCGGCCGACGGAACCCCCCTTGCCGCGCCCATGCCCGGCATGATCATCCGGTATGAGAAGAAGGTGGGCGATTCGGTGAAGAAGGGCGACACCGTGGTGATCCTGGAGGCCATGAAGATGGAGAACTCGCTGCCGGCCCCGACCGACGGAACCATCAAGGCCACCAACTTCTCCAACGGCGACTCGGTGGCCAAGAACGACGTGCTGGCAGTGATTGGATAGTGAATAGTGGGTAGTGGTTGGTGATTGGTGAATTGTGATTCGTGGACGGTGGCTGGCTGATGATGCGGACCAGCCACTGACCACTGAACACTAACCACTATACACGAACCACTAAACACCAGCCACAAACAAAGGAGATGCAGGATCATGAAGATCCATGAGTACCAGGCAAAAGAGCTGTTTCGAAAGTTCGACATCCCCGTGCCCCAGGGAAGCCCCGCGTCCAGCGTGGATGAGGCGGTAAATATTGCAAAGACCCTGGGCGGATATCCGGTGGTGGTCAAGGCCCAGATCCACGCGGGGGGCCGGGGCAAGGGCGGCGGCGTGAAGCTGGCCAAGTCCGAGGACGAAGCAAAGCAGATCGCAGGAGAGATCCTCGGGATGACCCTCGTGACCCATCAGACCGGGCCAGAGGGGAAAGAGGTGAAGAAGCTGCTGGTGGAGCAGGGCCTCGACATCGCAAAGGAACTTTATTTTTCCATCCTTCCGGACCGGGCAACGGCCAAGGTTGTGATCATGGTTTCCGAGGCCGGCGGCATGGATATCGAGAAGGTGGCCGACGAGACCCCGGAGAAGATCATCAAGGTCTATATCGACCCGCTGCTGGGCATCCAGGGGTATCACATCCGTGAGGTCTGCTTCGGACTCAACATGAGCCCGGCCGCGATGAAGGCATTTACGCCGATGCTGCGGAACTTCTATAAGATGTTCATGGCCTATGACTGCTCCCTGGTGGAGATCAATCCGCTGGTGGTCACAGGCGACGAAAAGGTGATCGCACTCGACGCGAAGGTCAACTTCGACGACAGCGCGCTCTTCCGCCACAAGGATATCGTCGAGTACCGGGATCTGGACGAGGAAGATCCGCTGGAGGTAGAGGCGTCCCAGTACAATCTTAACTACATCAATCTCGACGGGAATGTCGGCAATATGGTCAACGGCGCGGGTCTGGCCATGGCCACTATGGACATCATCAAGCTTGCGGGTGCAGAGCCGGCCAACTTCCTGGATGTAGGGGGCGGAGCCTCGGCCGAGATGGTGGAGAACGGCTTTCGGATCATCCTCTCCGACCCCAATGTCAGGGGGATTCTCATCAACATCTTCGGCGGCATATTGCGGTGTGATGTGCTGGCCGAGGGCGTTGTGCAGGCGGCCAAAAAGACCGGGATCAAGGTTCCGGTGGTGGTGCGCATGGAGGGGACCAACGTGGAGAAGGGGCGTCAGATTCTGGCTGATTCGGGCCTCAACCTGACCACCGCGGTCGATCTGAAGGATGCGGCAAACAAAGTGGCCGAGCTGGTGAAATAAAGGAGGAACGACCTTTGAGTATATTTGTCGATAAGAATACGCGCGTACTGGTTCAGGGGATCACGGGCCGGGAAGGGCAGTTTCACGCCCGGCAGTGCATCGCCTATGGAACCCAGGTAGTGGCCGGCGTCACCCCCGGCAAGGGGGGACAGGATATGGACGGGGTGCCGGTCTTCAATTCCGTCAAGGATGCTGTGCGGGAGGCCAAGGCCAACTGCAGCCTTATCTTCGTGCCCCCGCCCTTTGCGGCCGACGCGATCATGGAGGCGGCCGACGGCGGCGTCGATGTGATCGTCGCGATCACCGAGGGGATTCCGGTGCTCGACATGATGAAGGTGAAGAAGTACATGAAGGACAAGACGGCACGGCTGATCGGGCCCAACTGCCCCGGGATCATCACTCCGGGGGAGGCCAAGATCGGGATCATGCCGGGGCCCATTCACAAGCCGGGCGGGCCCATCGGTGTGGTCTCCCGCTCCGGAACCCTGACCTACGAGGTGGTGCATCAGCTCACCCAGCAGGGGATCGGGCAGACCACCTGCATCGGCATCGGCGGGGACCCGGTCAACGGGACCAACTTCATCGACTGTCTGGATGCCTTTAACAAGGATGACACGACCAAGGGCATCGTGATGGTGGGCGAGATCGGCGGGACCGCAGAGGAAGAGGCCGCGCAGTTCATCAAGGAGAATGTGAAGAAGCCTGTGGTCGGCTTTATCGCGGGGTTGACAGCGCCTCCGGGACGGCGGATGGGCCATGCCGGCGCGATCATTTCGGGAAGCTCCGGAACCGCGCAGGGCAAGGTGGCGGCCATGAAGGATGTCGGGATTCATGTCTGTGAGGACCTGGGCAGATTGGGTGAACTCTGCGCGAAGGTCTTTTAAAAAAGGACCCAAGGGACATAAAAGAGATAAAGGACCAAGTGGACCCGGGATGGACGGGGGCCTTATTAAGATTAAGGTGAATTTTGGAAATGAAGATCCCACGGCAAAGGTCTTGGGGTTTTCGCCTCCACTCCGTCCATTCTGTCCACTCCGTCCATTTCTTTGTCCCTTTTCAGTGGGATTTTGATTCCGTAAAAACGCCTTGGAACCGGGGAAAGGACAACGGTATTATGCATGAAATGGGCATTGCCATGCAGGTGATGAATATCGCGCTGGAGTCCGTTCCCTCGGAGATGGCGGGGGTAAAAATCGAGCGGGTCAACCTGAAGGTGGGAAAGCTTGCTGCGGTGGTTCCGTCAAGCCTTCGCTTCTGCTTTGAAATTATCGCCAAAGAGACCGTTCTTGCCGGGGCCGAACTCTCCATCCAAGAGGTTCCGGTGACTGCGAAGTGCGAAGGCTGCGGCCTTCAGTGGAGACTGGATGCGCCTGTTTTTACCTGCCCTTCCTGTGAAAGCGGCTCGGTTAAAATGTTGTCGGGCAGAGAGCTGGAGATCACCTCCATAGAGATCGAAGACGAGGAGTGAGAGAAGAAGAGATGGAAATCAAGGTTGTCCGGAATGTGCTCGATGTGAACAAGACCCTGGCAGGGCGGAATCGGGATCGGTTTTCCCAAGAGAAGGTCTTTGTGCTGAACCTGATGAGTTCCCCGGGCTCCGGGAAGACGACGCTGCTGGAGAAGACCTTGGTGCAGCTTGCGCCGGATCTGAAGTGCGCGGTGATCGTGGGAGATGTCTGCACCTCCAATGATGCTGACCGGCTTGCGGTGTCGGGCGCGCCCGTGGTGCAGGTCAATACGGATCAGTTCGGCGGGGACTGCCATCTCGCGGCCCATGTGATCGCTGCGGCCGCAGATGATATCGATCTTGAAGATATCGACCTTTTGATCGTGGAGAATATCGGCAACCTGGTCTGCCCCGCGGAGTTCGACATCGGCGAGGATGCCCGGGCAGTGGTCTTGAGCGTCACCGAGGGGGAGGACAAGCCGGCCAAATACCCGGTTATGTTCCGGGTCTGTGACGCGGCTATCCTCAACAAGACTGATCTGCTTCCCTATCTCGATTACGATGTCGGGGCTGCGGTCGGATATATGGGTCAGGTCCATCCGGAGATGCCGGTCTTTCAGCTTTCGGCAAAGACCGGAGAGGGGATCGACCCTTGGATCGGATGGCTCAAAGAGCAGGTGACGCGTAAAAGATCCCGGGGCTGATTCGCCCAAGGACCGATCCTCCAGCTCCTTCGGCTCAACCGATCCCATCCGCTTCTTCGACAGGAGATCCCACTCCTGTTCCCGCCCCCCGATAAGACAAAATTCTTTCTTTTCTCCAGCGCTTTTCAGCGCGGTCCGGTAAACGACAGGGGGATTGAAACGTCTGATTCTCTTCAGGTTAGGTCTAGGGGACGGCTTTTAATAAAGCTGTCTTTATCTTTAAGAGATTGCAAAAGACCCCGAACCGGTGGTATAAAAATCTTCATGAGAAACCTTATCAAAAAGGAGACATCCGATGCGAAAACCCTTCCATGCCGCAATGCTCATCCTGCTTGTAACCGGGCTCTTTATCACAGCCGGCTGTTCCACCACCACCAGAAACATCTCCACGGAAGAGGAGATCCACTATGACGAGGCCTATGATTTTTCCGACAAAAAAGTGATCGTTGACGGGCTGGTGGAGCCGCTTATCGCCCGATACCGGAACAGCGGGGATGGGTATCGTCCCGTGGCCATTGTCTACCCCATTGCCAACCGGACCTCGGAGCATATCGACACCACCGGCATCAGCGACGACATTCGGGGACGGCTGATCAATGGCGGAATCTTCCGGTTCCTGAACGAGGCCCAGCGGGGCAATATCGCGCAGGAGCTGGATTATCAGCGAAACAGCGGCATGGTGGCCCGGGATCAGATCAAACAGGCCAAGCAGTCCGGCGCGAAATATATCCTGAGCGGCACCCTCCGATCCATCGAGAAGGAGGAACCCAAGGGCATCCGGCTGAAAAAGAAGAAGATGAACTACTACAGCCTCAATCTGCAGTTGACGGATGTGGAGACGGGCCTGATCGACTGGACCCACAGCGTCGATCTGGCCAGAGAGGCTTCCAAACCGATCATCGGATGGTAACGAACTTGTTTTCCTTTGCCTCCCTGCGGCCTCTGATCGGGGCCGCGCTGCTGCTGGTTTTCTTTTCCGGATGCACGGCCGGGGCACTGCGCCAGGCCAGAACGGATTTCTACCGGAACCGGGTGGATGAAGCGGCCGCGACACTGGAAAGCGACGATGGCTCCCGCCGGGACCGGCTCCTGTTCCTCATGGAAAAGGGGCTGATCTACCACCGCGCAGGCCGGTATGAGGAGAGCATCAAGGCACTGCTGAAGGCATCCCGGCTCATGGAAGAGCAGGAGAAGGTGAGCGTCAGCCAGCAGACCGGTTCCATGGTCATCAATGAATGGGTCACCGAATACAAGGGCGAATACAGCGAGCGGCTCTGGGTGCATTCCTATCTTATGATGAACTACCTGCTCCTCTACAAATATGAGGATGCGCTGGTGGAGGCAAAGCTGGCGCTGAGGCGGATGCGGGAGCATTCCGATGCCCTGAAGGGGGATTATTACACCCGGGCTCTGGCTGCCCTCTGCTATGAAAACCTCGGTCTCTACAGCGACGCGTATATCGAATACAAAAAACTGGCCGAGCTTATGCCGAATCCGGTCCCCGCGGCTCCGGATCTCTATCGGCTGGCGCTGATCCTCGGATTCAAAGATGAAGCCGCGAAATACCGGAAAATACTTCCGCAGGGCTGGGAATTCTCCCCAAAGGACGGAGAGCTGGTCATGTTCGTGGGGGTGGGCAGCGGTCCGGTGAAGATCCCGGGGAATATCGTGCTGCCGCCCTCTATCCGGGTCTCCTTCCCGCAATACAAAAATCGGTTGGTCCCCCATGTCCAGGTGATGGCTGCTTCCGGAACAGAGCCTCTGGTCGGCACGGTGATTACGACCGATGTCTCCTCGGTCTCCAAATCTGCATTGGAAGAGCGGGCAACGCTCCTCATGGCCAAGGAGAGCGCCCGGGCTGCGATCAAGGAGGCCGTGGCTCAGGCCGTGGGACGGAAAAACGATGATGTGGTAGTGGCACTGGTCAGAACTGTCCTGTTCCTGATGGAGGAGCCGGACACCAGGGGCTGGGAGACCCTGCCGGGCGCGCTAAAGCTGGTGAGGTTTCGGATATCTCCGGGAGCCCATACGGTTCAGGTGCGGATTCAAGGGGGGGTATCTCAGACCCTCACCTTTGACGATATCCGCATCCATCCCGGAGCAAGGGTCTATCGATCCCTCCGGGTCTCGTACTGATGCCCGATTCACTGGCCTCTTTCAAAGCCATTGTTTCAGAAATGGACCGGCAGCTACTGGCCATGTACGGCTCCCAGGGCTGGTGGCCCACAACGCCCCAAGGCGAAACCGTTCCGATATACCGGCCCGGAGAAGAGGGGAGGGCGGTATCGGATCGGGAGGCATTTGAAATTATCGTCGGTTCGATACTGACCCAGAACACCGCCTGGAAGAATGTGGAGAAGGCCATCGCCAATCTGATCTCCGAAGAGCTTCTGGAGATCCAAACCGTCGCAGAAGGAGGAGAGAGGCTCCGAGGGGCGATCCGGCCTTCGGGATATTTCAATCAGAAGTCGATTCGCCTTGCCGGCATCTCCCAAAAGATCATAGAGGCCGGGGGGATACAAGCACTTCGGCCGATGCCGACTGATGCCCTCCGGAGATACCTTCTCGATCTGAAGGGTGTGGGGCCCGAAACCGCGGATTCTATCCTCTGCTATGCCTTTTCCCGCCCCGTCTTTGTTGTGGACCGATATACCCAGCGCCTATTCCAATTCTTGCGCCTTCCGTTTGGGACCTATGATGAGGTCCAGAAGCTCGTTCACCGGGCCATTTCGCCCTCGGCCCCGGATTACGGAGATCTTCATGCCCGGATCGTTAAAGTGTCGGTTTCAAAAGAGATCGACACCCTTTGTTCTGCCCTTCTGCTTTAGGTTTCAGCCGCAATTCAAAAAGCACCCTTCCGGATTCATTCCAGGTTCTTCTCCGAATCATCTTCAGGATGGCTGAATTTCAGAATGCTTCTGCTCCTGCCGCTCCCGAAATCGTGCATAAAGTGTCAGAAGATGAACCGCAACCACTGCGGTGATGAGCCGGGGAATCCAGAGCCAGAAAGCGCTCAACCCCAGGGGGAGAAAGAGCGCCGGGTCCTCCACCATCGAGTGGTTGATGCCGATGGAGAGATGAAGCCGCTTCAGCTCTTCCGGGGTCAGGTTTCCGGCTTTTGCCTCCTCCACGATCACCGCGCCGCCGTATGCGATGCCGAAGACCACGGCCGTGAGCCAGAGGATGCCGACCCTTCCGTTCAGGCCCAGGGCTTTTAGAACCGGATTGAATAGCCGGACCAGATAAAGAATCATGTTGAAGCTCTTCATCAGCCCCATCAGAATCATGAGGCCCATGATGATGGCAAAGATCTTCAAGCTAAGCTTCAACATTTCGACAAGCCATGCCCATAGCACCGCCACCAGAGGCTCGGCCCCTGAACCGTATGCAGCACCGGCTGCGTTCATCTCCGATGTCGATTCGAGGAACTGGGCCGCGGCAACAACCGTGATCACGGACGCTGCCAGGCGAAAGAGAGTGGCCTTTGCCGGATGGAGCCCGGACTTGCCCTGAATCACCCCCTCCTGGATCAGGTTGTGGGAGATGAGGATGAAGATCGCGATCAGCGTCATCTGATCCACGGTAAAGGGGAGAACGGCCATCGCGGCAATCCCGCCGTAGATGCCGGTGAGCATCCCCACGATGATCGGCAGCGCGGCCGCAGGGGGCAGGTAGAGCAGGCCCATCAGGGGCTGCAGCAGAAATTCCATATGGGACAGCAGCCCGCTCCATTCGATGAGAACCGTGAGAAAGGAGACGGGCACAAGGATCTCGATCATCCAGATAAAGCCGGCGATGCCCTTTTGAGCCCCGCTGAAGATTCCGGTTTTGAACTTTTCTTTAAAATCCGACATAAGAATAATGTTTTCCGTCCATTCCGGTTTGTAAAGAGATTCATCCCTATTTATAAAGAGGCCGAGACCATCAATGGGACACTGGCCCATCTGATGGAAATCGGCGCGGGTGAAAAACTTCAGATTATTGTCGTTGACCGCGATTGTCAAGGGGAGATTCTTCAATAGATCCCAGGGAATTCGGTTCTTAAGAGCATCGGCCTCTGACTCTTCTTTATTCCCTCGGACTATCTCCCCACAGCCTGGCCTGTTTTATTCGAAAGATCAGATCCAAGTAGGATATCTCTACCGCTGAATACAAGCCCTTCCCCATTGTATTTCTAGTAGAGCCATGTAACTATAGAATCCGGGTTCATCAGTGATGATCCTGGGGGAGAAGGGGAAATTTTCTGTTTCCAGAAAGCTCAAAGAGGAGTTGAGAGCATGCGAATCCAATGTCCCAATTGCAAAACCGGCTATAGATTGGCCGATGAAAAGATACCGGATTCGGGTGCGTATGCGCGGTGTCGCAAGTGCAGCGATCGGTTCTTCGTCCAAAAATCGCTTCACGAATCGAAAAGACCGCAATCTAAGGTATCCTTCCGGACCTGCGGCAACTGTGAACAGTCCTTGGGCAGACTCGAACCCTTTTTCAAATACCATGATAACACCGTTTGCAACGAATGCTATCTGCGGCTGAACCGAATTCCCAAGGAGAGCGGGAATGGGAATGGTAACGGCAACGGCAACGGTAAAGGTAAAGGTGTTTTCTTTCTGCCCTGTCCCTCCTCCAACGGCCATTCCAAAACATGGATGGGCCGGCTTACGGAATTTTTCTCCAATGATATGGCCATCGATCTGGGAACTGCAAATACCCTGGTCTATATGAAGGGGAAGGGGATCGTCATCAATGAACCGTCGGTGGTGGCCATCCACATCAACCGGAACGGAGATAAGAAGATTCTGGCCGTAGGACTTGAGGCCAAGAAGATGGTGGGCAGGACACCGGAAAATGTCACCGCGATCCGCCCCATCCGGGACGGGGTCATTGCAGATTTTGACGCGTCCGAGGCCATGCTCCGGTACTTCATCCTCAGGGCCATGGAGTTCCGGACTTTTGTCCGGTTTCGTCCCAAAGTGGTGGTGGCGGTTCCTTCGGGCATCACCCAGGTGGAACGCAGGGCCGTGATCGAATCCGCACAGCGGGCCGGGGCCAAAAGCGTCTTTCTCATCGAAGAGCCGATGGCGGCCGCGATCGGCGCGGATCTGCCCATCTCCGAGCCCCTCTGCAGCATGGTGGTGGACATCGGCGGCGGCACCACCGAAGTTGCGGTGATCTCCCTGGCCGGGGTGGTCTGCAGCCGCTCCCTGCGAGTGGCCGGGGATCGGATGGACGAGGCGATTATCGCCTATATCAAGAAGCGATACAACCTCATCATCGGGGAACAGACCGCAGAGGAGATCAAAAAGGCGATCGGAGATGCCCGGCCGGACCCGGACAAAGACCTCACCTTCGATTTCCAGGGAAGCCACATCGTCACCGGGATTCCAAAGGTTCTGACGGTGGACTACCGGGAGATCCGGGAGGCCATATCGGATCAGCTCAATGCAATTGTGGAGGCGGTCAAGGGGATACTGGAACGGACCCCGGCCGAGCTGGCCGGCGACATTGTAAACCGGGGGATCGTCCTCACGGGCGGCGGCGCACTCCTGAAGAACCTGGACAAGCTACTGGAGGCCGAAAGCGGACTCCCCTTCGTGGTCTCGGATAACCCCTTATGCACCGTGGCATTGGGAACGGGAAAGGCCCTCGGCAGCAACGGATTTCTCAAGCGGATCATGATCCACTGATCCCCAGATTTCTCTTCTCTCCCTCAAACCGGTCCGCGCGGCTTCCCCTCTGCATCAAAAACTGGAAGCCAAATCATTTCAAATGGTTTCAAAGAAACTCTTGGCAACAGCAGCCCATTCTGTTTACAATAGCAGGAGAATGAAGATCGAATTAAGATCGAAACCTTGCGGAGCAGAAGAATCGTTATGAACAGGTATCTTATGACTGATATTGATATTCGAAACAATATCCCCATCCGAGTGCTTCTGGTGGATGATCATAAAATCCTTCGGGAGGGGCTCTGCGGCATCTTCCGGTATGAGGAGGATATGGAGCTGGTGGGGGATGCGGAGGACGGCTCCCAGGCCGTTGAACTGGCGGAAAAGCTTCGGCCCCATGTGGTGGTCATGGATGTGAACATGCCGGTGATGAACGGCATCGAAGCCACCCGGATTCTCTCCAAAAAATGTCCGGAGATCAAGGTGATCGGCCTCTCCATGCACAATGACCAGGATGTGGCCGCCGCGATGGAGAAGGCCGGCGCGGTCGGTTATGTGGCCAAGGACGCCCCGTCGGACGAGCTTCTGGAAACAATCCGGCAATGCTGCTGTTGCGGCAGCCCGTAACTGATCCGGCTTTTTACTTTTATCTCCTCTCCTCGACGGGGAGATAGTTCCGTTCTGTTGGCCCGATGTAGATCTGTCGGGGCCGGCTGATCCGCCATTCAGGATCATCCACACTCTCCCGCCACTGGGAGATCCAGCCCGGCAGCCTTCCGATGGCAAACATCACCGTGAACATATTGGTGGGGATGCCGATGGCCCGCAGCACGATCCCGCTGTAGAAATCGATGTTGGGGTAGAGGTTCTTCTCGATGAAGTAGTCGTCGCTGAGCGCGATCTCCTCCAGCTCATTGGCGATGTCGAGAAGCGGATCGTCGATGTGGAGCTTTGCCAGCAGCCGGTCGCACATGGCCTTCATGATCTTGGCCCTCGGGTCGTAGGTCTTGTAGACCCGGTGGCCGAACCCCATTAGCCGGAACGGATCGTTCTTGTCCTTGGCCTTTTCAACCACCTTTTCAACGGTAAGCCCCTCCTTCAGTATCCCCTCCAGCATCTCGATCACGGCCTGGTTCGCGCCGCCGTGGAGCCGTCCCCAGAGGGCCGCGATTCCGGCCGAGATCGCGGCATAGAGGTTGACCCTTCCGCTGCCGACCACCCGGACAGCCGACGTGGAGCAGTTCTGCTCATGGTCCGCATGCAGGATCAGAAAGATGCTGAGCGCCTTGACCACCTCCCGCTCGATCTTGTAAGGCCGCACCGGAGAATCGAACATCATGTTCAAAAAGTTCTCGCAGTAGGTGAGATCGGGCCGGGGGTAGACCACCTTGTGGCCCAGGGATATCTTGTAGGACATGGCCGCCAGGGTACGGATCTTGGAGATGAGGCGCGTCACTGTGATGTTTACCTCCTCTTCCAGATCCTCCAGATACGGGTAGAAGCCCTTTAGCGCGGTCACCATCGAGGAGAGGATGCCCATGGGATGGGAGAGCCGGGGATAGTGCTGGAAGAAGAGCTGCATGTCCTCATGCACCAGGGATTGGTCGTTCAGGAGTACGGAGAAGCGGTTGAGCTGCTTCTTGGTGGGCAGATCCCCGTTGATGAGCAGATAGGTGACCTCCCTGAAGCTGGAGTGTTCCGCAAGCTGCTCGATGGGAATCCCGCGGTACCGTAGGACGCCCTTCTCGCCGTCCATGAAGGTGATGTCGCTCTTGCAGCTTCCGGTGTTGGCGAATCCGATATCCATCGTGATATAGCCGGTATCCTGCCGGAGCTTGGATATATCGATCGCCTTCTCCCCTTCGGTTCCGGTGATGACTGGGAGCTGATAGGTCTTGCCTTCCAATGTCAGGGTTGCATACTCGGTCATAGGTCATCCTTTCTTCAATAAAGCCGACTCTTCGATAAAGCCCGCTCTTCTCTTCGATAAAGCCCGCGGAAAGGCGCACGCAGATCCTTGGGTTCCGATCTTACGCCTTCTTTCTCATGTATTTTTTGCCAGGGCCTGTACAGTTGTTCCAGAAGATGCGGCAGCATCATTACGGTTCGATCCGAACGGTTCGATCCGGGCGAGAGCAGACTGCATTATAAAGCCGTGCAACGAGAAATGTCAATATCTAAGAAGAGGCTGCGGTCGCAGTTCCTGCCGGGCCGGTGATCCGGCAGGGAATCCCCTTGAGCCGGGGCGTTCCAAAGGCTCTTCCCGGCCTTTTCGTATGGGTCAGCATGTTGAAATTGGCCCGCTGCCAGTCGAAAAGCCTCTCGATTCCGATCTCTGGGAACCACCATCCATAGGCCGCAGAGACAATGCCCGGGAGAACCTTTTCAGTAACTTTGGCCTTCTGGACGATCTTCCCGAACCGGGTTTCGATGGAAACAATCTCCCCATTCGAGATGCCGAAGGCATCTGCGGTCTCCGGATGGATCCGGCAGAAGGGTTCGGGGCTCTTTTCCCGCAGCTCCGGAACCCAGCGGTAGGAGGAGTGAAGATAGCAGGGGTCCTTGGCGCTGGTGAGGATCAGCGGGAAATCGGGATCATCTGTTTCAAAGGGATCGACCGGCTGGGGCAGGGCTGGAAGGCCGAATTTATGGGCGCGGCTCAGTTGAAGCTCCACCTTGCCGGACGGGGTCTTGAAGCCGGCTTCGGCATATTTTCGGAACCGGTCCGGCCCTTTTAAATATCCTTTTTCCGCAAATCCTTCAAAGGTGAGGCCCGAGGGCGCAAGAACGGCATCCAGGAATTCATTCGGGTCATCATACCAGTATTCTGCCGGAGTCATGGCTTTGCCGAGTTCGTTTAAAATCGCCATGTCGGATCGGCACTCTCCGGGCGGCTCCACGACCTTGGGCCGGGCCAGAATGTATCCGTGCCCCAGTCCGTAATGGCCCATATCGTCGAACTCGAAATGGGTGGCGGCCGGCAGCACGATGTCGGCCATTGCCGCAGTCGGGGTAATGAAAAGATCCGAGACCGCGATGAAATCGAGCTTTGAAAGGGCATTTTCTGTCTCTTGGCTGTCGGCCCACGAGAGCATGGGATTGGCGCACTGAATATACGCGGCCCTGACCCGATAGGGGACTTCTTCCAGCACTGCGCGTTTGAAGAGCGCAGGCGGCACGGTCATCAGCTTGGGAATGGTTCCGGAATGGGCGTGGATCATCCGTTTGGGCTTGTCGGGAATGAGATCGGCACGGACAAACCGGCCAAGGCTCAGGATCTTGGGATCGACCATCCCCACATTGCCGCCGGGGACATCGAGGTTGCCGCAGATGGCCATGAGACAGATCAGGGCCCTTGCCGCATCGAAATTTTGCGGGGTCTGCTCGATCGCGTTCCCCCATTGAATCGCGGCCGGCGCTGCCTCAGCATACATCCGGGCGCCGTTGCGGATCATATCCGGATCGATGCCGGTCAATGGCCCCATTTTTTCCGGCGTCAGCTCCCGGACATGGTTGGAGAGAGGATCGAATCCGACTGTCCATTGATCCACGAAATTCCGGTCATATAGCCCCTCTTCGATGATGACATTTAAAAAGGCCAGCCCCAGCAGATGATCGGTTCCCGGTCTGATCCTAAGCCAGAGATCGGCCTTTTCCGCAAACCGAGTCCGAACCGGGTCCACGACCATCAGCTTTGTACCGGTTTTGAGCGCATCCGATTTGAGCCCGTCTGCCAGCAGCCGGTGGATCATTCCCTCCTCGTTGGTGGCTGAAAGGTTGCTGCCCCAGAGGATCACCAGCTCGCTTTTGTGATGGAGATCGGCCACCGGATAGAAGCCGCAGGTATGTATGCCGCTGATCTCCCGGGGCGCGTGGCAGACATCCTGCACCGCCACCAGGTTCGGCGAGCCGAAGATATTTGCCAGACGGATCAGGACGAAATGCTCCAGCCCCTTGGGCATTCCCTGACAGAAGGCCACGGCCTCGGGCCCGAAATCCTCCCGGATCGAAAGGAGCCGATCCCGGATGATGCCGATGGCCGCGTCCCAGGAGATCCGCTCCCATTTCCCCTCCCCCCGTTCTCCGACCCGCTTGAGCGGATACTTGAGCCGGTCCGGATGATTCAGCCGCGCAGGAGAGGCCAGCCCCTTGGGGCAGACATAGCCCCGGTTCTGCAACCCCTCGGGATCGCCCTTGATCTTTACGATCTCATTCTCCTTTACCTTGACCAGAAGTGCGCAGCCGCCGTGGTCCATGCGGCCGCAGTGGGTTCTGATCCAGCCGTTCTCTTTCATTTCGTTTTCTTTCCTCCTTGTATGCAAAAGAAGAGCATTTTAAGCACTTCGATCAGGGGAGCAATGGGGATTCGGGGCATGCAAGAAACAACGCCTGTTTGGCTTCAGGAATGAACGGCAGGCGGTCAGCCGGCCGTATGCACCACCGCTCCTGCGGGAACGAGCTTCACCTTCTGTCGGATCTCCGGCAGCATCCTTTTCAATGTCTCATAGGTGGCCCGGTGGGGATGCGCGATCCCGATGGCCTGACCCTGGTGCCGGGCGATCCGGATCAGCAGCCGGATCTGCTTTTCGATGAAGGCCGGGTTCGGCTCATGATCTAAAAATACATCCCGCTGGGCAAAGGGGAGCTGGAGGATTCTGGCCGGGATGCGGGAGCGGGTCTCTGCGGTGGTGCGGCTGTCGATGAAGAAGAGTTTTTTGGCCTTTAAGATCGAAAAGAGCTGAAACATTTTATCCTCATGGGTCGTCATTTCGGAGCCCATGTGGTTGTTCACGCCTACGGCCTCGGGGATCTCTTCTATATGATCGAAGAGCTTTTCCCGAAACGCCTCCGGAGACATGCGCGTCAACAGCGCGCCGGGGCCCGGATCGATGTGGGGGTACTCGACCGGCTCCATGGGAAGATGTAGCATTAACGCAGTCCCGGCAGCTTTGGCCATGCGGATGATCTCTTCCCCATAGGGGCTTTGGGGAAGAACGGAAAAGGTGAGATTGGCTTTAAGGGAAATAAATCTTCGGGCCATTTTGCGATGATAGCCCATGTCATCGATGATGATCGCGACCTGCGGCATGGTTTGCGGGGTTTGGGCCGAAAAGAGATTCGAGGGATGCTCCTCTTCCGGAAAGATCTCAAAGATGGGAACGCGGCCCGAATCAACTGCGCCGGCCTGCTCTTCCAACGGAAATACCGGAAAAAGGATAAGCAGGAAAAAAAATCCGATGCAGAGGGCAACGCAGTTTCCGAGCCGATGGATTGTGTCGTTTTTTCTGTGAAAAGGGTCCGCAGGCGATGGACACCTGAAAAAGTTCATCAAAGTCTTCAGCCGAAAGGAAATGGGTTTAAAAAAGATGACCGCCATCCTTTTGCGGAAAAAGAGCTTCAGGCAAAAGGAGGGCGGCTCATTATTCTGTTTTCCCCTACTGGCTATATCATATTGAGGGGAGGAAGAAAATCAAAGAGTTGATTTAAATGCCGATATCCCGATGCAGCTCATGGATGATCCGGAGCTTCTCGTAATCCTCCCGGAGGACCGCGATATCCGATCCTCCGGAAGAAAACCCTTTCCCGGGTCAGGAATTGAGTCCTTTGAAGATGTCATAGCTGACCAGAATGCTCAACGCCCGCATCACCTGGTTGTCGGTCTTGAGCCCCTCGGTGTCCAGCGGGCCATACCGGTTCTGGGTCCGCCTCCGGCGGTTCTGATCTTTGGAGGAATCCTTCTTCTCCTTCTGGATCTCACTCTCACCCTCCTCCGGCTCCCCGTCATCGAGGGTCTCCAGGGTCTCGGCCTCCAGATGGTTTGTCAGATCCTTCTCCTTCAGCAGGGATTCCTCATCCGTGAACTCCTCCTCATCGATGTAGCGGTGGCGCACTTCGATGTCCGGTGCGATCCCCTGGGCCTGGATGGATCTGCCGCTGGGCGTATAGTATCGGGCGATGGTCATCTTCAGGCCGTATCCGTCCCGGAGGGTCTCCACAGTCTGTACCGAACCCTTGCCAAAGGACTGGGTTCCCAGCACCATGCCCCGCTTCTGGTCCTGGAGCGCGCCGGCCACGATCTCGGAAGCAGAGGCGCTCCCGCCGTTGATCAGCACAACTACGGGAAAGTTGTTCTTCCGCCCGTCCGGGGTGGCGGAAAAGATCTTGGTGTGCCGCCGAAGCCTTCCTTTGATGGAGACGATCTCCCCCTTATCCAGAAAGATGTCGGAGACTTCCACGGCCTGGTTCAAAAGACCCCCCGGATTGTCCCGCAGATCGAGGATCACCCCCTTCAGGGGGACCTCCCCGCTCCCCAGAGTATCCAGGGCCGTGCGGATATCGTCTGCGGTATTCTCCTGAAAGTTCGTGACCCTGATATATCCGTACCCCGGCTTCAGGGCGATGCTCCGGACGCTTTCGATGGGGATGATGTCCCGGACCAGCTCATAATCCATGGGTTTTGTAATCCCCTCCCGGACGATGGTGATGGTGACGCTCTCACCCTTGGGTCCCCGCATCTTCTTCACGGCCTCCCAGAGCATCATGTCCTTGGTGGACTCTCCGTCCACCTTGATGATGATGTCGCCGGCATCGATCCCGGCCTCATAGGCCGGAGTCCCTTCAATGGGGGAGATGACCGTCAGCACACCTTTCTGCATGGTGATGACGATGCCGATGCCGCCGAACTCGCCCCTGGTGTCGATCTGCAGCTCCTCGAATGCCTCCGGAGGAAGCAGTTGGGAGTGGGGGTCGAGGCTGCTCACCATCCCCTGGATGGCTTTGTGGATAAGATCCTCGGTATCCACCGTATCGACATAGTTCTTCTCCACCAGTTCGATCACATCTGCAAAGATCTTGAGCCCCTTGTAGGTCTCCTCGTCGCTTGCGGAAATCCCGCGATAGAATCCGGAGCCGATGGTTCCCACGATCACCGCTGTCAGCATCAGCAGCCACAGCTTCACATACCGCCTTCCCTGTCTCATACCATTTCTCTCCTTATACTAACTTTTTTTGATCCATTTCATGGGGTCGATGGGGTTGCCGTGGTGCCGGATCTCGAAATGGAGCATGGGCCCCTTGAGTGATCCGGTATCCCCGACCGCGGCGATCACATCATCTGCCCCGACCGTATCGCCGACCTTTCGGCTGAGGGTCTGTGCATGCGCGTAGAGCGTGTAATAGCTCTTTCCGTGATCGATGATGATAAGATTGCCGTACCCCTTGAACCAGCTCGAATAGAGCACTCTGCCGGGCCTGACTGCCCGGATCGGTGTGCCCTTTTCGGCCTGAATATCGATTCCGTTTTGAAAGTTCAACACATTGAATTCTGTATTTCGGTAGGGGCCAAAAGATGAGATAATTTTACCCTTTACGGGCATATTAAGCAACCCTTTAAAGGATGTAAAGGGTTTTGTCGATTGGAATCCCACCGGTGCTTCGTGCCGGCGCCGCTCCTCTTCGAGGGCTTTGATCTTTTCGTCAAGTTCTGCAGCAGATTTTTTGAGGGACTTCAAAGAGGCCAGGACATAGGATTTCCTCTTCCGGATCTCTTCCAGAAGCTTCTCCCGCTCATCCTTCTCGGCCGCCATGATTCCGGCCTGTTCCCGGCGGTCCGCCTCCAGGGCTCTTTTCTGCTTCCGCTGCTGCTGCAGATCCGAAAGAAGGGCCGTATGTGCAGAACGCTTCTGACCCAGTTCCCGAAGCAGAGCCGCGTCATGGGCAAGAATGCGGGAGAGGGCCGACTTTCTCCGATAGAGTTCATTGACCGATCCGGCCGAGGCCAGAAAGTTCATCTCTCCCAGATTTCGAAGCTTATAGAGCGCCACCATCCTCTGCTCGGCAATCCTTTCGATCTCCGCGATCTCCGCAGCCAGCTCCTCGATAGCCGCGTTCCGGTCTTCTATCTTTTCCGTCAGCGCCTCTACCTCTCTTTGCAGGCCATCGATCCGCTTTCGGGTCCTCTGCAGGGATCGTTCCGCTTCATCGAGCCGTTCCATGCAGCCCTTCTCCTCACGGCCCAGACGATCGACTCTGGAGCGGGTCTTCTCGATCTTCCGGCGGAGCTGATCCGCCTCCTGCTCGATGCTCTCCGCATCTGTTCCGCTCTCGGCCGCGCCGGCCATGCCGGCAACCGCGAAGAAGAAAAACAGGCAGAAACAGAAAAGGGAGCAGAAAAAAACGAGACGGTGCTTCATTTTTATTCCCTTTTTCTCGCCCGGCAATGCCGGTTATCTGTGAAACCGCTTGAGCGACAGATAGGTTCCGAACCAACCCACCAGCACGCTCCCGGTAAGAATTCCCCCCATGATCTCTTCGGAAAGAAACCGGATGGGAAAGGTTCCGACGCCCGGGGCGCGGATAGAGATCAGATAAAATGCGCCGTAGAGCGCGCCCAGCCCGGCCCCGGCCCCGATGATCCCGTGGAGCATGCCCTGAAGATACAACGGCAGCCGGATAAAGCTATGAGTCGCGCCCACCAGATAGAGGATCTCGATCTCCTCCCGCCGCGCATAGAGGAGAAGCCGCACGGTATTGGCCATGAAAAAGACCGCGGCCAGAAAGAAGATTCCCCCCATGCCCGCGGCCGACAGCCGGAAGAGATCCATGAGATGGAGAAAGCGGCCCAGCCATTCCTCGCCGAACTCCACCTCCGCGACCCCATCGATCTCCCGGATCGCTTGGGCCGCCGGCGCAAATCTTCGCCAGTTCTTCATGGGGCGGAAGAGGCTCACCTCCAGGGCATCGGGGAGCGGATTCTCCCGCAGATGATCCAGCAGAAAGGCCTCTTCGGCCATGCCCTTCCGAAGCCTTTCCATTGCGGCATCCCGGGAGATGTAGCGAACCTCTGCAACCCCTTCGATTCTTCCGATCTCCCCCCTCAGCAGCGGGACCTTATCCGATTCGACCCCCGGTGACAGATAGGCTACGATCCGGGCCCCGGAGCCCCAGTCCTGGATGATCCCGGCCGCATTGACCACAAAGAGCGAGAACGCGCCCACGATCAGCACCGACATGGCCACGGCGAATGTAGTTACGGCCGACAGAAACCGGTGTGCCCAGAGATCCCGCAGGCTTCTTCCCAGCAGGCTCATGCCGGCAGCTTCGGAATGGTGGTAGTCACATCGAGGCGGCCCCGGTCCAGCAGGATCACCTTTCCCCCGGTTCTTCGGATCAGCGCGGTGTCATGGGTGGCCACCAGCAGGGTGGCCCCTCGTTCATGGCACTCTCTGAGCAGGTCGAAGATATCGGACGCGGCCTCCGCATCCAGGCTTCCGGTGGGCTCGTCTGCCAGAATGATCTTCGGGTTTCCCGCCAATGCCCGGGCCACTGCGGCCCGCTGCTGCTCTCCGCCGGAAAGGCTCGGCGGAAGCGCCTTTGCCTTCTCCTCCATCCCCACCCGGCGCAGAAGGCTTCGGGCCGTCTTCCGGATCAGCCGGGGCCGGGTTCCCAGGGCCTCCAGCACCAGCGCCACGTTCTCGTAGACGCTTTTGGTGGGGATAAGCTTGTAATCCTGAAAGACGATGCCGATCCGCCGGCGCAGCATCGGGATTCTCCGGCGGGAGATCCGGGAGAGGTTCAGCCCGTCCACCACGATATGGCCTTCGGAGACCGGCTCCCCGAGATAGAGCAGCTTGAGCAGGGTACTCTTCCCCGCGCCGCTGGGGCCGCTGATGAAGATAAACTCGTTTTCAAAGACATCGATGCTGATATCGATGAGCGCAGCCTTTGCGCCATACCGCTTATGGACATGGAAAAGGCGGATGATCGGCTCCGGTCCTTTTTCCGGGGGGGTCATTCGAAGACTTCCACCCCCATCGCTCGGAAGAGCGCGGCCTTGGAGATCTTGAAGTTGTACAGAGCGTTGTAGTAGTTGGACATGGTCCGGGTGAGCAGGGTCTGGGCATCGAGCACATCCGTGGAGGTTGCAATCTGCTCCTTATACCGCTGCTCGCTGATCCGGAAGTTCTCCCGGGCCTGCTCCAGGGCCTGCTGCACCGTCACGATGTTCTGCTCCGACTCCTTGGTGTTGAGATAGCTCTGCTTTACATCCAGGGCCACCCGATCCTCGGTCTCGGCCAGTCGGAACCGGACCTGGGCCAGCCGGCTCTTCTCCGCCTTCACATTATAGCCGGTCTTTCCCCATTCCCAGAAGCGCCAGGAGGCCACGGCCTGCACCTCCCAGTTATCCTTCTCCGGGATGTCGGGGCCCCCGTTGAGATCCCACTCCTCCCCCCGCCGGTAATAGTTCCCCTCCAGGTTCACCTTGGGGTAATAGCCGGATTTGGCCAGTTCCACCTCCTTTTGAGACATCTCCATATCGGCTCTGGCCAGCTTGAGGTTCAGCCGATGCTCCAGGGCCACGGCCAGACAGTACTGGATGCTCTTTTCAAAGGAGATGAAGTAGAGCACCTCCTCCAACTGGACAGGGGCATTGATGGGACGCCGGAGGAGCAGGTTGAAGTTCGACTCGGCAATATCGAGGTTGTTTTGCGCGGTGATCAGATCCTGCCGGGCGTTGGCCAGTTCCACCTCGGATTTGAGAAAATCGTTCAGGGGGGTCATGCCGACCTTGTAGAAATTTTCGGCCACATCCTTGTGGGACTCGAGCTGGGCCACGGCCTGATTTGCCACATTCACCAGCTTCTGGGCCTTGAGGATGGAGAAATAGGCATCCTTGGCCGCAAAGATGACGTCCTGGCGGGTGATTCCGGCCGAAAGCGCTGCGGCATCCAGACCCAGTTGTGCGATCCTGTACTGATTGAGGGTGGAAAATCCGGTGAAGATCGGCTGGGAGATGGAGCCCACAAAGGTGTATTGATCTTCGGGCAGGGTCAGGCTTCGGGCCGCATCCTCCTCGATCTTCTGATACCTGTACTGCGCGTCAAAGGAGGGAAAAAACTCGGTGTGGACCGATTTCTTGTTGGCCCGCGCCGCTTCGATTCCCGCCTCGGTAGCCTTCAGCTCCAGATTGGCTTGAACGGCCCTGTCGATTGTCTCCTTCAGGGTAAAGACCTCGGCTTGGGCCGGGGGAGATATGGCCGGAAGGAGAAGAAGGGCAAAAAAGAGAACGGTCCATTTCTTAACCAGTTCGATATCCAGTTTCATGTCCAGTTTCATGTCCAGTTTCATAGCCCGGGCCTGTGGGTTTGGGTTGACCAACACCTGCGATCTCTGCTAAAAGCCTTCAATGAGTTCAGGGAGTGCCGCATCCGGTTTTCCTTGCTCAAAGGGCCTCCGCTGCCATCCCATTAACAGGCTTCTTCCAAAGTCCAGTGGAGGCTCTTTTATCGCATTATCGGTTTAAAATCAACTATTGATGTATAAATCCCAAATGAAAACCAAATAAAAACAGGGCCCATGAAAACGGAACTGATCCAGATTCTTTGTGCAAAATCCTTCCAGTACACTCCCGAGCCCTCATTCCGGCTGGTATCGGGCCGGATGAGCCGCTTCTATGTCAACTGCAAGCCGACCATCCTGAGCCCCCGGGGAATGTATCTGACGGGACATCTGATCTTCGATGCCATCCGGGATCTCTCGCCGGACGGCGCGGGGGGCCTCACCTTTGGCGCGGATCCCATCGCGATGGCCGCAGCCTTTGTCTCGGAGCTGAAGAATGCCCCCTTCAAGGCCTTCTCCATTCGGAAAACCCAGAAGGACCACGGGATCGTGAAATGGATCGAGGGGGACATGGACCCGGGAGAGCGGGTGGTGATCCTGGAAGACGTCGTCACCACCGGCGGCTCCACCCTCAAAGCGATCGAGCGGGCCCAGAGCGAAGGTCTTGAGGTGATCCGGGTGGCCGCGCTGGTGGACCGGCAGGAGGGCGGCATGGAAGAGATCCGCAAAAGGGTTTTGGATGCCGTCGCGATCGTCACCAAAGAGGAGCTTCTGGCCGCACACAACGCTGAAGCCTAACCTGTCGGCTTTACAGCCATTATACGGTTCAGGGGAGGGATTGACTCCCCCTTCCTCTCTCAAACAGCCATTGTATGGGACAAACGCCCCCTTTTGAGTAGGATTTCTCATCCCCCCGATTACACCTGCCGACCCATTGATTTTTTTGGCTGTTTGGGCAAAATAGGAGACAAAGGTAAGAACTTTCTTCATCCAAGGGTCGGGCATTGTTGAAAGGGGGCGTCATGAGAACCCAACAGGTTGTTTATCCGCTGAACCAGGATCGTTTCACCCTGAAAGATCTGAGCGAAAACTACGGTATCAGTCTTCGGGATCTGAGAAAGCATATCAAACGGGGATCACTGGCCGCGACAAAGGTGGGCAGGAGCTACTGGGTCACCGCATCGGATCTCGACAAATTTCTGGCCGCACTGGCCAAATCTCCGACGCGCAACTATCTCTGCCGGTATTACGACCAGTGCCTGGACCGTGCCGCACTGGCCAACCGGATCTTCGATTGCGAGGATTGCCAGCGGTTCGTGCGTGCGGAAAAGCAGGTGATCTCGGCAATGGATCTCTGCGGGATGATCTCCCTATGGGAGTCGGTCTTTGGCAGGAAGCTCTCCTTTTAGAGGGCTTTCGCGGCCGCGTATACCTTTTTGGGGTTGGTATGCGCGGCAAAGCGGCCGATTTACCCTTCTGCGATCCAATCCCGGCCCTATCCCTCTCCGGGATACCCATATTCCCTCTCAGTGGCCGGTAACCGGGCCGCGGGCTTTTTAAAACCGATTTCCCCAACTGTTTTCGATTCTTATTCCCTCCGGACATCATCGTTTTTCCCATTTCCGATTCCATTTTTCCCATATTGTTCCGCGGTTTCTTCAATATTGTTCTTGCATGAAAATACATATCGCAGTAATTACGGTATAGGGGACTGAAAGGTTGAAGTTTTGTTGGAATTATAATATATGCTAGTATGAATAAATGCGGTTGAAGAAGAGTTTTGAACCGAGGTGGCAATGACAAACAGGAGGTGGAAGGATGACAAGGTCTTTGTGTAAGGCGGTATTGTTGATGATCTGCATCGGTGCCGTTCTGATCGGGTGCGGCGCGGAGAAGTCCCGTCAGGATTTCGATCCGGCAAAGCTGGAGAGCTTTAACGGAGATCGACCCCCGGCTTCGGGAGAAGCCCTGCCCGATTCAGCGGTGCGAGAGGCCGCGGAAGAATCAGCGGCCGGTTATGAGGTAGGAGAGACCCCTGAGCGGCTGCCCATCGAGGATATCCGCAGTGATGTAGCGACCGTCGGCCTGGATGAATATATGGGGATTGTGGAAAATTTCCTTGTCATCCTGGATGCTTCGGGCTCGAAATTCCTGCCCTACAACGGTCAGATCAAGCTCAAGATTGCAAAGGATATTGCAAGGCGCTTCAACGACCGGGTTCCGGCACGGCCCCTGACCGGGGGCCTGCGGCGTTACGGCTTCGAGGCCGGAGCCTTTACCGAGAAGACGGAGATCATCTACGGGATGGCTCCGTATAACCGGAGCGCGTATCGATCCGCGATCGAGACCATCCGCTGGGCCGGCGGCAAGAGCCCCCTGGCCCTGGCCATCGATGAGGCCACCAATGATCTTACCGGGGTTGCCGGAGACATCGCGGTGGTGATCATCAGCGACGGGAAGATCTATCAGGGGGACCCCCTGGATTCGGCCCGCCGGATGAAGGACACATACGGAGACCGGCTCTGCATCTATACCGCACTGGTTGGGGATCTTCCATTCGGCAAGCAGTTGCTGTACCAGATCGCGAAGATCGGGGAGTGCGGCTATATGGTCACCGCAGACCAACTGGTCCCCGACAGCGCAATGGATCAGTGGGTGGATGACATCTTCAACCGGCGACGGGGCTTTGGTCCTACAGATTGGGATGTGGATGTCCAGGTGGATCGGGCCGGGCCCTGCCCCGATGCGGACGGCGACGGTGTATGTGACGATCAGGACGCCTGTCCCGGGACCCCGAGGGGCGCTCGGGTCGACGCGAGGGGCTGCTGGGATATCGGCCGGGTCCAGTTCGTCATCGACCGGTACAACGTCCGTCCCCAGTACTATCCGGTGATCGACGAGGTGATCCGGGTCATGAAGCTCAATCCGGGGCTTAGGATCAATGTCCAGGGTCATACCTGTACCATCGCATCGGAGAAGTACAACATGAAGCTCTCCTACAACCGGGCCATTTCGGTATCCGACTATATGAACAAGCGGGGAATCCCATCGGAGCGGATTGCGGTTGAGGGCTTCGGTTTCCACAGACCCACGGCTTCCAACCAGACCGAGGAGGGCCGCTCTCTGAACCGGAGAGCCGAATTCGAACCGGTCCGGTAGGCATGAAAAAAGAGACTTCCTGCGGCTTTTTAAAAAATCCGCAGGAAGCCGCTCTTTTTCAAATAAATGGGGCTTGAAATTTTTGAGCGTTTATCATATTGCGATTTCGTTCAATACATGCTACAGAATCGAAGATTGAACCAGATCAAATCTGGCGTTTTTTCAAGAAATAAGCTAAAACAGTATGACGAGACTATACTTTAGGGAAGGAGGTGTGTGGATGGCATAGAGTGGGGTAACGTTGTAACTGTCTGATGTTTCAACACGTACTATCAAAAGGAGGAAAGATGAAGATGAAAAAAACGGTTGTCTTAACGGCGCTGTGTGTCGCGTTCTGCTTCGCGGCCGCCCTGCCGGCAATCGCGGTGGAGATGACCGCGGATGCCGCTCGGGCCATGTCTGTGCCCACCCATTACGCCACGGTCAAAGACGGCCAGGTGGTTTTTGGGAAATCCGCGACCCAATACAGCCCCGATCAGTTCGACAAGATCATGAATGCCTATGGGCTCGAGCTGACAGCGGATGCGGCCGCGGACCTGACCAGCCCGGTCAATTACGCGAAGGTCAGAGACGGCCAGGTGGTCTTTGGAAAAAGCCCCACGGCCTACAGCTCTGACATTACGCATGATATTCTCACCGCCTACGGACTCTGTCTCGATCCGGCCGACGTAACCGCGCCGACCGTCCCCGCGACCTACGCGAAGGTCAGTGACGGCCAGATCGTTTTCGACAAAAAGGCCCGGGCCTTCAGCCCCGATGCGTTCAACCGGATTCTCGGCGCGTATGAACTCTGCCAGAAACCGATTGTTGCCGAGCCCGGCCCCGAAGACAGTGACGGCGACGGCGTGCCCGACAACCGGGATCAGTGCCCGAACACCCCCAGAGGTGTCCGGGTCGATTCCGACGGCTGCCCGTTGGATAGTGACGGCGATGGCGTGCCCGACTATCTGGATCGCTGCCCCGACACCCCCAGAGGCACCGCAGTGGATGCCCAGGGCTGTCCTTTGGCACCGGGTGAAGAGGCGCCGGTCCGGATGGACTCCGACGGCGACGGCGTCTATGATGACGTGGATCAGTGTCCCGGCACCCCGAGAGGCGCTGTGGTCAACGAGATCGGCTGCTGGGTCGTGGGCTACCTTTTGTTCGACTATGACAAGTCCGAGATTCGTCCCCAGTACTACTCCGATCTGGATCAGGTGGTGCGGGTCCTGGAGCAGAATCCGGGCATGCGCGTCGAGATTCAGGGACATACCGACAACATCGGTTCCAAGAACTACAACCTGCCGCTCTCCCAGAGACGGGCAAAGGCCGTGGAGAAGTATCTGATCCGCCACGGCATCTCTGCCAGCCGTCTGGAAAGCAGAGGGTACTGGTTCTCAAAGCCGGTGGTTCCCAACACTTCGCCGGAAAACCGCCAGAAGAACCGGCGGGTGGAGATTCATCCGATCTACTAAACCGCGGTAGGTTGTAAAAACAGGATGGGGAGCGCGCACGTCAGGAAGGTTGACAGTGCGCCTTCCCATCCCTATACTGGTATTGATTGTGAAAAATCAGACCCCGTAATAAAGACCGAAAAAAGAAAGGAAATAAACTATGGCAAAAGGCGTTATGGAGATCGATGACAGCAGTTTCGATAAAGAGGTACTCCAGTCTGAGATACCGGTGATGGTCGATTTCTGGGCGCCCTGGTGCGGCCCCTGCAAAGCCATCGGCCCCGTTGTCGAAGATCTTGCCGGGCAGTATGGCGACCAGATCAAATTCGCAAAATGCAATGTGGATGACAATCCGGTTACACCCGGCAAGTATGGGATCAAGGCGATCCCGACGCTGATCTTTTTCAAAGATGGAGACGTAGCCGATCAGATCACCGGCATGGTGGCCAAATCGAAGCTCGAGGATACCATCAAAAAAGTACTGTAGGAAAAACCATGAAGAGCGGCTCCCTTCCTCTATCCGGCGGAGGCCGATAAACGGGCCCCGCCGGTCTTTTGTTTTCAATCCGAAACCCCCTTAAACGAAATACCGATGAATCCGAAGAATATTTTAAAGCAGGGGATATTGATCCTCTTTTTCATCCTGCCGATGGTCGCTTCCGGCTGCGCCTGGTTCTCTGAAAAGCCCGAGGAGAAATCCGCGGCCGAACTGATCAACGACGGCATGACGGCCTTTGAAAAGGAAAAGTACGACGTTGCGCTGGAGAATTTCGAAAAGCTCAAGAACTGGTACCCCTTCAGCAAATACGCCAGCCTCGCGGAACTCAAGACCGCAGATGCCTATTACAACCTCGAAAATTACGATGAGGCCGTCTTCGCGTACGAATCCTTCGAGAGCCTCCATCCGAGAAACGAGGCCATCCCCTATGTGATCTATCAGATCGGCCGCTGCTATTTCGAGCAGATGGACAGCATCGATCGGGATCAGACCGCGGCCCAGAAAGCCCTTTCCACCTTCACCCGTCTGCAGCGGGAACATCCGGAAAGCCTCTATGCCCGAAAGGCTGAGCCGCTGGTGCGGGAGTGCTACAAAAGCCTTGCCGGCCACGAGTTCTATGTGGGGCTTTTTTATTTCAAAAGCAAGCACTACAAGACCGCGCTGAACCGCTTTCAATCGGTCATCAGCGACTATCCGGATGTCGGCGGGCTCCATGAAAAGGCACGGCGCTACATCGCCATGAGCCAGGCCCGTATGTCGGAAAAGGAGTAAAAAGCAGAGTGAACATTAAAAACCGCTTTACAAACAGCCTCTTTCTGTTGTATAAAATCAGTTTTTATTCTGATAATTTGACTGTTATTCGATTTTGACTGTTATACGACAGGGATGGAAAAGGAGAAGAACCATGGCCAAACAGTGCGAGCTATGCGGGAAAAAACCGATGGTGGGGAATAATGTGAGCCACGCGCATAATGTGACCAAACGCCGGTTCAAGCCGAACCTTCAGCGGGTGCGGGCGTTGCGAAACGGCAGGACGCAGAAGATCTTCGTCTGCACGACCTGCATCAAGTCGGGGAAGGTGGTCAAGGCCGCATAGCGGCATTGCATCCGGTCCTGATGGTTTCGGGATCAGGTATTGATCCTTCTCGCCTCGGTAATCATCCGCACCTTTCGTATGGAGGCCAGCACCTGTTCGAGGTGCTGTGTATTTTTGACGGCAAGGGTGAAGACGCTGTCGACCATTTGATTGCCCCGAATCTCGCTGTTGGCGGTGAGGATGTTCGCACCGCTCTTGCTGATGTTGGCCGCGAGATCCGCAAGCAGTCCCACCCGGTCGTAGGACCGGATGTGGATCTTCACGGGAAACGTCTCCTCCCTTGCCGTATTCCACTCCACATCGATCCGCCGATCCGGATTCATCTTCAACGCATTGACGCATCCGGTCCGGTGGACCGTCACCCCGTGCCCCCGGGTGATGTAGCCGATGATCGGGTCCCCCGGAACCGGCTGGCAGCATTTGCCGAACCGGATGAGCATATCATCGATCCCCTTCACGGAGACGCCGGTTCTCGGCTTCTTCCGCTTCCGCATCCGGCCCATGAGCTTGTTTAAAATCGAGTCGTCGGGCCGCTGATCCTCCTCGGTCTCCTCCTCCCGCAGAAACTTCCGCACCACTTGAAGCGGCGTGATCTTGCCGTATCCCACGCTTGCGATGAGATCCTCTGCGGTCTTGAAGCCGAAGCCCTCCACCACCCCGTCCATCTCCTCGGAGCGGAGAATGGTGTTGAAATTGAGCTTGTATTTCCGGAAGGCCTTTTCGCACATCTCCCGGCCCAGGGCCGTACTCCGGTTCTTGTCCTGGGTCTTGACCCACTGGCGGATCCGGGAACGGGCCTTGACGGTCTTGACAAATTTGAGCCAGTCCTTGCTCGGGGTGTGTCCCTTCTGGGTGGTGATCTCCACCACATCCCCGGTCTGCAGCTCGTACCGGAGGGAGACCATCCGGCCGTTGACCTTCGCGCCCGTGCATTGATGCCCTACCTCGGTGTGGATCATATACGCAAAATCGACCGGGGTCGCGCCTTTGGAAAGGGTCTTGACCTCCCCTTGCGGCGTGAAGACGTATACCTCGTCCGGGAAGAGGTCGATGCGGACGTTTTCCAGAAACTCCTCCGGGTCCTTGACCATCTCCTGGTTTTCGATCAGCTCCTGAATCCAGGCGAACTGCTCTGAGACGCTCTCATCCAGGCGCTGCCCCTCCTTGTACCCCCAGTGGGCAGCGATGCCCGACTTGGCCACCTGGTCCATCTCCAATGTCCGGATCTGGATCTCCACCCGCTCCCCGTAGGGGCCGATGACGGTGGTGTGGAGGGACTGGTACATGTTCGGCTTGGGCCGGCCGATATAATCTTTGAACTTGATGTCGATGGGCTTCCAGAGCGCGTGGAGATGCCCCAGGGCCTCATAGCACTGGTACTTCTCCCCCACGATGATCCGGAATGCGATGATGTCGTAGATGTCTTCGAAGTCCAGGTTCTGGGAGACCATCTTGTGATAGATGCTGTAGAAGTGCTTGTAGCGGCCCATCACCTCGCACTTGATCCCGGCCTCGGCCATCTCCTCCCCCAGCCGCTCTTTGACGGTCTCCACATACTGCTCCCGCTCCAGCCGGTCCTTGTCCACCATCTGCTCGATCCGCCGATACTCATCGGGCATCAGGTACATAAAGGCCGTATCCTCCAGCTCCTTTTTCATCCAGTAGATACCGAGGCGGGAGGCGAGCGGCGCATAGATATCCAGGGTCTCCTGGGAGATCTGCCGCTTTTTCGACTCCTTGCGGTGGAACTTCAATGTCCGCATGTTGTGGATCCGGTCAGCGAGCTTGATCAGGATCACCCGGATGTCATCGGCCATGGCCAGAAGCATCTTCCGGATGCTTTCGGCCTGGCGGACCTGCGCGTTGTCAAAGGTGAGCTTGCTGATCTTGGTGACGCCGTTGACGATGTGGAGCACTTCGGGGCCGAACATCTCCCGGATCTCCTCTTCGGTGGCATGGGTGTCTTCGATGACATCGTGGAGGAGGGCCGACGCGATGCTTACTACGTCGAGGTTCATGTCGGCCAGCAGCCCGGCCACCTCCAAGGGGTGGGAGAGGTAGGGCTCTCCCGATAGGCGCATCTGTCCGTGGTGGACCCGGGCCGAAAAGACATAGGCCCGCTCCACCAGATCCGTATCGATATCTGGATCGCTTTCCAGGATCCGATCGATGATGTCGTTTATCCGTATCATCCCGATCCTGACCGCGATCAATATGCCTTCGAGAAGGCCACCCGCTCCCGGCTCTCCTTCCCGCAGCAGATACAGCGGCCTTCGATGATCTCGTTTTCCGCGGGGATGCACCGGATGGTGACGGTCAGATCCTCCTTGATCCCGGCCTCGCACGCGGCCTCGCCGCACCAGTGGGACATGGCCAGGCCCCCGTGGATCTCGGGAAGATCGGCATTTTTGGGGGTGAAAAACTCGTAGAAGTCTTCCTTGGCATCGATATTACAGGTGATCTCCTTCCGATAGGCCAGGGCCTTCTGAAAGAGCGCGTCCTGGATCTGGTCCAGGGTCTGGCCGAGCCCGCGGACAAAGGCCTCTCTTTTGACCGATTTCTTCTCCTTGGGGCTATTGTCCCGCCGGCCCATGAAGACGGAGTCCTCCGCGATATCCCGGGGGCCGATCTCGGCCCGAACCGGAATCCCCTTCCGAATCCAGTCCCAGTTCCGGGCCCCGCCGGTCTGCCGCTCGTCGATCTCCACCCGGACCGGTCTGCCGTTGTAGGTGCTCCCCCGCAATTCCTTGGCCAGTTTATGGGTATATTCCATGACCTGGCCCTTTTCCGCCTCCTTTCGGAAGATCGGCAGCAGAACCACATGGGCCGAGGCCACCTTGGGCGGCAGCACCATCCCGTCATCATCCCCGTGGGTCATCACCAGACCCCCGATTAGCCGGGTCGATGCGCCCCAGGAGGTGGTCCAGGCATACTCCTCTGTCTCCTGTGCGCTCTGGAACCGGATCTGTGAGGCTTTGGCAAAATTCTGCCCCAGAAAATGGGAGGTACCGGCCTGCAGCGCCTTTCGATCCTGCATCAAAGCCTCGATGCAGAGGGTGTCCACCGCGCCCGGGAAACGTTCGGCCGCAGATTTTCTCCCCTTTATCACCGGCATGGCCAGATAGTTTTCCGCCAGCTCCGCATAGATATCGAGCATCAACTTTGTCCGCTCGACCGCCTCCTCACTTGTCGCGTGGGCAGTATGCCCCTCCTGCCAGAGAAACTCGCTGGTCCTTAAAAAGATCCGGGTCCGCATCTCCCACCGGACCACGTTGGCCCACTGGTTGATCAAAAGCGGCAGATCCCGGTAGGAGCTGACCCATTTGGAGAAGGCATCGCCGATGATGGTCTCAGACGTAGGCCTTACCACCAGGGGCTCGGCCAGCTTTCCGGCCGGAACCAGTCCCCCATCCGGGCCCTTTTCCAGCCGGTGATGAGTCACCACCGCGCACTCCTTGGCAAACCCCTCAACATGCTCGGCCTCCTTCTCGAGAAAGCTCAAGGGGATGAAGAGGGGGAAATAGGCGTTTCTCACCCCTGTGGCCTTGAAAAGATCGTCCAGCTCCCGCTGGATGTTCTCCCATAGCGCATATCCCCAGGGCTTGATCACCATACAGCCCCGCACCGGGGAGTGTTCGGCCATTTCTGCGGCCTTTACCACCTGTTGATACCATTCCGAATAATCCTCGGCCCGTGTGGGCGAGATCGCGGTCTTCTCTTTTGTCATTTCACATTTCCTTTTTCGTTGCTTTCATATTCCCGCACCTCATGAAGCAGAACCTCCACGAGCCTCTCCTGGGGGAACTTTTTCACCACCTCCCCCTTCTTGAACAGGATGCCGATGCCATTTCCGCCGGCGATCCCGATATCGGCCTCCCTGGCCTCCCCGGGGCCGTTGACCACACACCCCATGATCGCGATCTTAATGGGTGTCAGGCAGGTCATCAGCTCCTTTTCCACGGTCTCGGCAACCGTGAAGAGATCGATGTTGCACCGGCCGCAGGTGGGACAGGAGATGATCTCCGGCCCCCTCTGGCGGATCTTCAGGGATTTGAGGATCTCATAGCCGACCCGAACCTCCTCGACCGGGTCCCGGGTCAGTGAGACCCGCAGAGTATCCCCAATCCCCTCGGAAAGGAGCATGCCGATTCCGATGGCCGATTTCACGATTCCCGAATAGAGCCCCCCGGCCTCGGTGACGCCGATGTGGAGGGGATAGTCGGTCTTCTCCGACAGGAGCCGGTAGGCCCCAAGGGTCCGGTCGATGTCCGATGCCTTGATGGAGATCTTGATCCGGTCGAAGCCCAGGGCCTCCAGCCGCTCTACATGGCCCATCGCGCTCTCCACCATCCCCTCCGGCGTGGCCTTACCGTCATACTTTTTCAGGATCTCCTTCTCCAGAGACCCGGCGTTGACCCCCACCCGGATGGGGATTTTCCGGTCTTCTGCGGCCCGAATCACCCTTTCCAGCCGCTTGGGCCCGCCAATGTTGCCCGGATTGATCCGAAGACCGTCCGCGCCGGCTTCAGCCGATGCCACCGCCAGCCGGTGGTCGAAGTGAATGTCTGCAATCAGCGGGATGTTGATCTGCGCCTTGATCTTTTCGATGGCCGCGGCCGCTTCCATATCTGGCACCGCAACCCGGATGATCTCGCAGCCGGCCCCCTTCAGCCGCCGGATCTGAGCCACGGTGGCCCCGACATCCTGGGTATAGGTGTTGGTCATGGACTGGACCGACACGGGCGCAAACCCGCCCACCTTCATATTGCCAACCTGTATCTGTCTTGTCTTTTTGCGTTCGATGGATTGGGACATAGCGGTCTTTCGGGGAGAGAGTCGATTCATTCCCCGTTCGTAACAGAGCGTTCGACTTTATTCAAGAGAAATAGTGTGCTAAGGTGATCCGGTAAACATTTTCATCGAGGCATTCCGAATTGTGCATCCGTTCATTTTGGATGGAATACTATCTTACATCAGAATCGAAAAAGGAGCAATAGATGGGAACTGGCGGAGGAAAAAAATTTTCGGAAAAACATGGCGCAGATGCCGCGGCCGATCCGGCCGTCGAGGCAGAACTGGCAAAGCGGCAGAAGAACGGGGAGATTCCATGTGCGGTCGCATTTGATGCGGCCGCAGATCTGCAGGTCGAACCGGGGGCCGTGGGGAGAACCGCGGATCTGATGAACCTGCGGCTGGTCAAATGCCAGCTCGGCCTCTTCGGGTACGGAGAGAAAAAGAAGATTGCAAAGCCCTTTGAAGATCGGGCAGATCTCGATCCTGAACTCGAGAAGAAGATCCTCGATGCCCAGCAGGATGGCCGGATCTCCTGCGCCGAAGCCTGGGAGATCGCCTCGACCCTGGATCTTCCTAAGCTGACGGTGGGCCGGGGGTGCGAAACCCTGAACATCCGGATCAAACCCTGTCAGCTCGGAGCGTTTTAGGTTTGACTCCTGCGAGCCTGAAACATTCCCTGACCGATCCGAAGCGGCGCAGGCTCTACCTTATCGTCCTTCTCTTTTCAATCGGATTCATCCTTTTCTACCGATATGAACGGGAGCCGGTGACGGTGCTCGACGAGATCTTCCGCCGGGGAGAGCTTCGGGTCATCACCCGAAACAACGCGCACTGCTACTATCTCTACCGGAACGAGCCCATGGGATTTGAATATGATCTGGCCAGGGCCTTTGCCGATTATCTGGGGGTGGAGCTGAAGGTGGAAGTGGCTCACCACTGGGAGGAGATGATCCCGGATCTTCTCGAGGGCAAAGGCGATTTCATCGCGGCCAGTCTCACAATCACAAAGTCGCGCAGAGAAGAGGTGGGCTTCAGCGACGGATATCTGGCCATCGAACAGCAGATCATCGTCCACCGGGATAATTCCGAAATTATGGGCCCGGAGGATCTGGAGGGTTGGGAAGTCCATGTCCGGCGTGGAACCACCTATGCCCAGAGACTCCAAATGATGGTTGCCCGGGGGCTTGATATCCGAGTTATCCTTCATGAGAACCTCTCCACGGAGGAGCTGATCCGGCAGGTGGCCGAAAAGGAGATCGAAGTCACCATCGCGGACAGCAACGTGGCCATGCTCAACCGGCGCTACTATCCCGATGCCGAGGCCCGGGGGGCCATCGGCCCAAAGGAGCATATCGGCTGGGCTGTGGACAAGGGTTCCTATCGGCTGCTGGAACGGATAGACCGTTTTTTCCTATCGGCAAAGCAGGACGGAACCTTTACGGAGATCTATACGAGATACTATTCAGACACCCAATATTTCGATGATATGGATCTGACCGCGTTTCATGACCGGATCGAAACCCGTCTGCCCGAATACGAGCCGATAATCAAAGAGATGGCAGAGCAGCATGAAATGGACTGGCGCCTGATCGCGGCCCAGATCTATCAGGAGTCCCACTTCAAAGAGAGGGCCAAAAGCCCTGCCGGGGCCTACGGCCTGATGCAGCTCACCCGCCGGACAGCCCGAAGCTATGGCGTGGCCGATCTCTACGATCCCGAAGAGAACATCGCAGCCGGGACACGGCATCTCAAAAAGCTCTACGACTTCTTTGACAAGGCCACCGGAGATGACCGTCTTCTGATCGCGCTGGCCGCATACAACGTCGGGCAGGGCCATATCCTGGACGCCCGGAATCTGGCCCGGGACCGAAACCTGGACCCGAACCGGTGGCCTGTGCTGGCCGATATGCTGCCGCTGCTGATGAAGGAGGAGTTCTATAACGACGCGATCTACGGCTACTGCCGGGGCACGGAGCCGGTTCGGTATGTGCGGCGGATCATGACCTACTACGACATCCTCAAACGGAAAGGGATCGAAGCCCGGGAGCCGGACATTTACGATTTTTTCGATGCCGAAGATCCGATATAGTTCCAACTGTCTGGAAATATAATGGAACAGCATTGATTTATTGACATTTCTCTCTTCCTCTCCATACAATAAAGCATGATCAATCGTTGAATTGAGAGAGGAGAAATCCAATGTCCGATACCAGAAGAAGATCCATGCTGGGGCATATTGCCATATTTGCCTCTGCATTCTTTATCTATCTTTCCGCAGTCGCCATCCGATGGTCCGAATCGTATGTGGAGATCCATCCTTCCTTTTTTCTTTTCTCAAGATATCTGCTCGGGTTTCTGACAGTGGCCGCGGTACTGCTGGTGGAGCGAAGGCGCCCGGAGCCCCGGCGGCTCCCGCTGATCATGGGCCGGACCATCACCAACGTCCTGGCCGTCTTTTTCCTTTACAAGGCTGTCACCGTCACCACCGTGGCCGAGGCCAACATTCTGAACATGACCCACCCTCTCTTCATCGCCCTTCTCAGTTGGATCTTTTTTAAGAATCAGCGGGACCTGGTGACCATTGTGTTCGTTATGGTAGCCTGGGTCGGGGTCTTTCTGATCCTCGCGCCCGGGAAGATGGAGATTAACCTGAACAACCTCTGGGGGCTGGCATCGGGGTTCAGCGCGGCCTTTGCCATTATGCTGCTGCGCCAGGCCCGTCAGCATGACGATTCCGAAACCATCCTCTATTATATGTTCGGCATCGGCACGTTGATCATCTTCATCTTATTTCCGGACAAGATCCACATTCCCAACAAAACCGAATTCTATTATCTCTTTCTCTGCGCCGGCTTCGGTGTTGCTGCCCAGTTTCTGCTGACCTACGGATTCCGCTATGTCACGGCCGTGGAGGGCTCGATCATCTCCTCCACGAGAATCCTCATGGCCGCGCTCTTGGGCCCGGTCATCGCCTATGAGGAGATGCTGGGGATCTACGGATGGATCGGCACGATTTTGATCTTTACGGCAAATGCGTTTCTGGCCGTTCGAAAGGCCGCGTATTGAGAGGAGTAGGTTCTTTTACCGGCCAAAGGTTTTGCGGTCTTATTCTGAATTTGCTTTCTATGACCGGAAAGAGGGCATTCGTAAGAGTCAATACCGCAGAAGCGCGGCCACACCATCAACCTCTTCCAGTTCCGGAATCGGATCGGTAAAATCGATCTCCGCATCCGTCATCTCGGCTTGCCGGACCATCTCATTGACCAGGTCGATGGGGATCAGATCGGTTTTGCTGCAGTAGGGACAGGTATCGGGGAGGCCGGCCGTGACGTTTTGGCACTCCCGGCAGCGGCTGCCTTCCATCTCCACATCTTTTGTGATCAGCAGGCTCTCCACGCGGCCGTTCAGCAGCGCCATCAGCACATCTGCTGGGCCCACCGCGGCCGGATGCTCCGATAGATAGGCATCCTGAATCCGCTCCCACAGGTGCTGTTCCTCCTCCTGCTCCTCTTTGAAGAAGAGTTCATAGGCACTCTCCAGCAGCTCCGAGACCTCTGCATCCAGATCCGCGGATTTCTTCCCGATCACCTTTTCCAAAAGGGCTTCGCTCAGCTCCTTTTCGATCTCCCGGATGGTTTCGCCGGTGCCGAGGAGGATGATATGGTCTATGGATTCATGATCATCGACCGCTTTCAGGGCCTCTGCCACCTCTTCGGCATAGTGGTGCAGCTCGTTTTCTCTGCTGCGGGAGTACCGTTTCTGGGACCAGCCGCCCTTTTTCACCCGGTTTTTGATGTCGCCCTTGACCCGGTCCTCCAGTTCGATATTTTGTGCCGCGACCAGATATATCCGGGTATTACTGTTGTCCGCGACTACCAGGGCGAATTTTTCAAAGGTGTCCTGCAGCCGGGCAAGGGGGCGGACATAGGGCGAAGACCCAAGGCAGAGGGTATTGGGCACTTCCACGGAGAGGCGGTGGCCCTTGACAAAATCGAGTACATACGAGGCAAAGACGCACATCCCCTTTCCCTCTTCAGGCGGGTGCTCATCCAGCAGATTCCGGATGAGTCTGTAGCTCTCCTCGAAATGGGTCTTCGTGTCCGAATCTTCTTTCAGCATGGCCCGAATCTTTTTGGCCCGGGCTTCGACGGCCCGCAGCCCTTCCTGTCCCGTCAGATAGGCCGACACGAATGCACGCTCCGGCCCCTCCATTTCCGCAAGTTCCCGCAGGTCGATATCCTGAAGCATCTCTTTTCCTTTCCGTCGTGGTGAGGGTTACGAAAAAACTGTATCGAAGGCTTTTTGAAACCTTCCTGTTCATGATACACTGAAACATCATTACACAGAAGCCAAAAGTTTTCGGAGGAACGGCATGAATCAAAAAACAACTGACCATAAAAAGGGAATGAGCCGAAGGACATTTATCAGGACGGCCGGAGCGGCCGGCGGTATTCTTCTTTTCGGCCTGCCCCGGGGAGAAGCGATGGCCCTGCAGAAATATCCGGTGGCGATGGTAAAGACCGATGACCGTAAAAAGGGGGTGGAGGCATCCATTCAAGCCCTGGGGATCAACCCGGTCAAAGGGAAAAATGTGCTGATCAAGCCCAACTTCAATACCGCAGACCCGGTTCCCGGCTCTACGGACAACGAGACCCTGGAGGCGCTGATCAAAAACCTCTGGAACATGGGCGCGGCCTCCATCTCTCTGGGAGAGCGGAGCTATCCCCTCACCCGGCAGGTGATGGAGGAGAAGGGGGTCTTTCCGCTGCTGAAGCGGCTGGAGGTGAGGATCATCGACTTCGACGATCTGCCCGAAAAGGACTGGGTCAAGGCCGATGCCGATGGGAGCCACTGGAAGGAGGGCTTCCGGATTGCAAGGCCGATCCTGGAGGCCGAATGTCTGGTCTCCACCTGCTGTCTGAAGACCCACCAGTACGGCGGGGTTTTCACCATGTCCATGAAGCTCCATGTGGGGGTGGTTCCCACAGACCGGCACGGATTCGACTATATGCGGGAGCTGCACGGTTCACGCGATCAGCAGAAGATGATCTCAGAGATCAATGCCCCATTTTCCCCGGACCTGATCGTCATGGATGGGATCGAAGCATTTGTGGACGGCGGACCCATGACGGGCAAACGTGCCCAGGCAAATCTCTTTCTTGCATCTACGGACCGGGTGGCCATGGATGCGGTCGGGGTTGCGATCCTCAAATCCCTGGGCAGCAACAATGCGATCATGAAGCCGAAGGTCTTCGAGCAGGAGCAGATCGAGCGTGCCGTCTCCCTGGGGCTGGGGGCATCCTCTCCTGAAGAGATTCGTCTGATTGCTGCCGATGAAGGGAGTCAGGCGGAACGGGACCGGGTGCAGGAGATTCTGATGCAGGGATAGAAAAACAGGTATAGAAAAAGAGAGGGCCGCCCGCTTCCGGGGCCGTTAGGGTTCCTGAAGTTTTGGGCGGGCCGCCATCAACCACTTCTTCACCATCAGCCAGATGATCATTCCCGGGGCCAACTACTGGAATATGGGATTCGGGCTGAACAAGGGGGATGTGGAGAAGGATGAGGAGGGGATGGGGACGATGCGGATGTTGGGGGAGAACATGGCTTGGTTGATGATGAAGCTGTTTTAGGGATTTGGATGTTGTGCGTTGAAGAAGGAAGGAATCTGGCTGAGTGAAAGGGTAATAAAAACCGCCCTTTCACTGGCCAGGGAATGAGAAGGCTGCATTGCCTTGGCAGGATCGGGCGATTTTATGGCCATTTGTTTGAGGCAGAGCCGGATGATATGACGGATCAGTCCACTTCCACACTCATCCCCGGATCAGGCACAAACGCATCATACCCCGCATTCTTGAGATGCCCCGCAAACGCAACCGACTGATCCTCATCCCCGTGAACCACCGCGATCCGTTTGACCGAAAGATCGCTCTTCATGAGAAACCGGAGCATCTCATCCCGGTCCCCATGTGCGCTGAACCCGCCCAGCTTGACCACCTCCGCCTTCAACGGATAGGTCTTGTTCAGAAACTTCAAAATCGGCGCATCCCCTTTTCTTTCGGCCTCGGCATATGCGATCCCCTGCTCCAGAATCCGCCGGCCCAGGGTGTTTTGGGCCATGTAGCCGACAATTAAGATCGTGTTTTTCGGGTTGTGGATCTTGTACCGGAGATGGTGGAGAATCCGCCCGGCCTCGCACATGCCCGATGACGCGATCACGATATGGGGCTCCTTCTTCTGCATCAGGGTCATGGACTCCTCCACCGATTCGGTGAAGCGGATCTGACCGAAGGAGAAGGGGTTTTTTCCCTGCTGCAGAAAGGTCTCGTGGGTATCCTGATCATAGACCTCGGGATGCTCCCCAAAGACCCGGGTCAGCTTGGTGGCCAGGGGGCTGTCAACATATATGGGAAGTTTCGGAACCGCATTTGCGTCGTAGAGTTCATGGAGCACATAGACAAGCTCCTGGGTTCTGCCGAAGGCAAAGGAGGGGATGAGGATCGCGCCGCCCCGCGCTTGGGCATCGATCAGGGTCTGTTTCAGGATCGCGGTTGAATCCTCGGCCGGCTCGTGGAGGCGGTCTCCGTAGGTACTCTCCATGATCAGAAGGTCGATCTCCCTGTCTATCGGATCGAAGCGGAAGGCCGGGTCCCGCAGGATCGGCTTGTTGAACCGGCCGATATCTCCGGTGTAGCCGATCCGCAGGTCCCGCCCGTTTTCCGCAACTTTCACCACCGAGATGGCAGATCCCAGAATGTGGCCCGCCTCGTAGAAGGTGCAGGCCGCATTCTCTCCCACCGTCACAGGGTGGCGGTAGGGGTAGCCGTCAAAGAAGGTGAGCGCGTGGGCCGCATCTTCTTTTGTGTAGAGGGGCTCCACCCGTTCGATCCTGTATTTGGCCATGAGCCGGTCGATGCTCTCGGTATCGAGACGATGGCGATCCTTTTTCAGGATCTTTTTGATGGCCTCCCTGTCCCCCTTTTTGCCCTCCTTCAATTGGGCCAGGTGGTTTCTCAGGCTCTTGTAGTTGAGATAGGCCGCATCCGACTCCTGGATGTGCGCGCTGTCCAGGAGCAGGTATTCGCTCGCGTCGGTGGTGGCACGGGTGGCCACGATTCGGCCCCCGAATCCTCTGGATGTCAGCAGCGGGAGGCGGCCCGAGTGGTCGATGTGGGCGTGGGAGAGGATTACAGTGGTGATCCCGGCCGGATCAAAGGGGAGAGTTCGGTTCTTCTCTTCGCTCTCCCTGCGCCGGCCCTGGAACATCCCGCAGTCGAAAAGAATTTTATCGGTCGATGTCTCCAAGAGATGAAGGGAGCCTGTTACCTCCCGCACTGCGCCGTGAAAGGTGATCTTCATCAATGCTCCTTTGATCCTTCTTTATGGGTTGCCGCCATAGAGTTCCTTTACCCGATTCCGGTCCACAGCTCCGTCCGGCTTTACCGGCAGCTCCTTTACGAACTGCACATATCTGGGCTTCTTGTATCTTGCGATCCGGGCCGCGACAAACTCGATGAGATCCTCCTCCTTCAGAGATGACCCGGGTTTCAGCGTGCAGACCGCCTTGATCCCCTCGCCGAACTGTGGGTCCGGCACGCCGATGACCGATGTCGATACCACATCCGGACACTGGAGGATCACCTCCTCCACCTCGGCCGGGTAGACATTCTCGCCGCCGGGCTTGATCAGCTCCTTTTCCGGCTTCCGGCCCGCAAAGAAGAGGTACCCCTCCTCGTCGATTCTGCCCAGGTCCCCGGTGTGGTGCCAATCGTTTCGGAAGGTGCGCTCGTTCAATGCATCCTGCCCCCAATAGCCGGAAAAGACCAGGAGGCCCTGCACGGCAATCTCTCCGGTCTCACCGGGCCCAACCTCGTTGTCCGCATCATCCACCAGGCGCATCTTCATCAGATAGCCGGGCTGGCCGGCAGACCCAGGCTTTTCCATGGCCGGGGAGAAGGTGACAAGCCCCGTGGTCTCGGTCTGGCCGTAGAGAATCCAGAAGGTTGCGCCGGTCTTCTCCTCAAAGGGCCGGATGTTGTCGGGTCCGTCCAGCCCCAGCACATGGCGCAGGGAGGAGACGTCATACTGTTCCTTTTCCATCTGCGCGGTCAGCCGGGAGAGGATCGGCGGAAAACTTCCCAGAAGGGAGATCTTCTCCTGCTGGGTCAGTGCCAGGGTCCGCTTTTCATCGAATTTTTCGATCACCACATTCTTCCCTCCCACATGAAGGGTGGAAAGGGCAAGGTTGAGGCCTGTGATGTGGAAGAGGGGCAGCATGTTGAGATAGGCATCGGCCGGGGTGATGCCGAGCCGGGCCGCCAGTTGGATATTGTTCACAGAGAGATTCCCGTGGCTCAACATCGCGCCCCGGGGCTTTCCCTCGACCGCGGCCGTGTAGATGATGCAGAATGGATCATCGGCCATCACAGAGGCCAGCGCAAGAAGGCCGTTGCCGTTCATGAGAGAATCGAGGGTCGGTGCAGAGCCGCCCCCTGATGCATCAAAGGCACAGATTTCCGTCTCTTCCGGAGCTGTATCGGCTGCCCGGGACATCTGGGCCGTGTCTGCCACCAGGATTTTGGGCACGCAATCCTGCAGAATGTATCGGATCTCCTCTTCCGAGAGGCGCCAGTTGACCGGAACGACGATCGCGCCCAGGGCTGCGGCCGCGCCCATCAGGGTGAAAAATCGGGGATGGTTAAGTGCCAGCACCCCGATCCGGTCTCCTGCAGCAATTCCTTTGTCGGAAAGGCCGACCGCCAGGGCGTCCACATCCTCCAGCAGCTTTTTAAAGGTGATCCGCTCCCCATCGGGGTCCACGACCGCGGGCGCATCAGGGGTTAAAAGGGCGTTTCTTCCGAAGATATCGTAGATGGTGAAGCTTCGCAGGCTCATTTGTATTCTCCCTTCTGTTTCAAGTCTTAGAGAGATTTCTTTTATCATAAGAACCGGAACTTGTCATATCTTTTTAAGGTCTTTTTCGGGCTCTTTTTCAATGGGCCTTTTTCTGGCCTGCCCGGAGAGAAGGGAATTGACATCCGAGCTCTTCAATCCTATGGTAGTTGGAATCTGCGCTGCTGGGAGGATTAAAATCGAGGAGATTCAATGGATATGATCCGCTATTGCGACAGGGTCTCGGAAGAACTGACGATTCTGAAGGCTGCTGTCTATGATTTGATGAGAACCGAAACCCGGATGCCCGAATCCGAAAGAAGTCCCTCTTCATTACAGCAGATGCACCTGCTGATCGATGAGATCGGAAGGGGGATCGCCGAGCTGAGGGATGACCCGCCCCGGGAGGGGGCCCGGTATCAGGAGGCCATCGATGCCAAGCTGGGGCGGCTGAAAAACATGATTGATGAAAACAGCAAAAGGGTTTCAAAAAAAACCTTTTGTGACAGACTTGCATGGGGATAAATAAACGATGAGATCAACTTCGATTGGAACCCGTTCTTCTTCCGCACAGACCCAGGACCGCTTCGACCCCTTTTGCGACCGCCGGTGCAGGGATATTCGAAACCACCTCTGCATCTCCTTTGTGGAGGGGCTGGAGCGGATGAATCCGCTGGTCTTCAAAAAGGAGATCGAAAAATGGCGGGCAAAGGATCTTTCGGCTGTTCATATGGAATATATCGACGATCGGGAGAGGCTTTATTTTCAGGTATTTGACAGGATTCGAAAGAACAGTATCGATGATGCCATTACCCGGGCGCTGATCTGCTGGAACGAAGGGCTCTTCTTTGAGGTGCATCAGATTCTTGAAGATCTCTGGGATACCGCGATAGGAGAGCGGCGGGAGGCGATCAAAGGACTGATCCAGGCGGCCGGGGTCTATGTCCATTTAGAGGCCGGAAGAGGGGAGGCCGCCCGAAAATTGGGCCGGCGGGCCGCTGAGCGCCTGAACCGGCTCCGCCACTGTTTCCCTTTCCTGTCCAATCTCGATGAACTGCTGGAGCGTCTGGAAAGCGCCGACCCGAACCCGCCGACCCTCATTCCCTCCTGCGCAATCTCACCCGGTTGATCCTCCAGACCTGCCGGGTATCAGACCCCCTCGGATAATGGATCGGCCCTGCCGACTCTCAATGGTAGGTTGGGCCGTTTCCATCCCCATCTTTACGGCCGTTGATCACCTTGAACCGGGACCGGCGCCGCTTGTACTGCCACTGTAGATATTTGAGATGGAGCTGGTCCGGGTCAAAAAAGCCGCCGTACCCCTTGAACATGAGCCACCCGAAGAGGATGCCCCCCATATGGTAGGCCCCGGCCGCGTTGGCCTTGGCCAGCAGGGTCAGCAGCGTGATGGCCACGGTTCCGTAGCTCAGGTATTTGGCCCGGATCGGCAGGATGAACATCAGCAGAATGGTGGCATCCGGGCTGAGGAGGCCGAAGATCACCACCAAGGCCAGAACGCTCGGCAGCATCCCGTAGAAGGGTCCCCCGAAGCCGAAGACGAGCGCGGTCAGAAGGCCGCAGATTGCCCCCCCGATGGCGGCCGCATAGAACAGGAGCAGGAATCCTCTCCTTCCCAGCGCCGCCTCGACCGGTGCGGAGAAGAAGTAGAAGGCCAGCGCGTTGAGCAGAAAGGCCAGCGGAGAGAATGGGTTGTGGATGAAGGGATGAGTGAAGAGCTGCCAGAGGCCGAAGGCCGGGTCCTTCACGGGATAGAGGAAGAGGGCCGGCACCACACCGGGAACCAGCCAGTGCTCCAGCAGCAGTTCCATCACATAGATGATCCCGTATATCAGAAGCAGCCGCTTTCCTGTCCGGGTAAAGCCGGAGCCGAATCCGTAATATGCCTGCTGATCAAATTGACGCATATGATATTCTCCGAAAGGCAAAGGGTTTTTTTAACGCTCTGATCAGCTTACCATATCCCTCTTTCCCGGGCAAACCGTATCGGGTCGCTTTTGCAGGAGAAATAAAGGGGCAGGGGAGAGGGCGGTTCTGCATCGGAAAAAAAAGCGTTAAAAAAATAAGGTGAAGACGGTATTTCTTTTTGCCGGAGGGAGGGGGTAACCTGTTGAGGTTGATGCCTCGGCCGCGGAAATCGAGTGAGTCCTAAAAAGGGAGAATATCCATGCATGTGCTGATGTTGGCTTCGGAAAATGACGGAATCGAGGGGGGAAAGATCGGGGGCATCGGAGACGTGCTCCGGGATGTGCCGCCGGCACTGGCAAAAGATGGCTGCCGAGTGACGGTGATCACCCCCTCCTACGGCTTTCTTCATGAGAAAAATGTCGTAAAGGAGAGCGATGCCGTATCCTTTTCCTTCAACGGCCAGGGGCAACTTGCCGTGGCTTACGAAGTGAAGGGGAAAAGAGCCGTCAAAAACGTATCCCACTGGGTCATCGACTCCCTCTGCATCCATGCCGGAGGGCCCCGAATCTATGCCGACGATCCGCCGGACAATCCCTTTTCCACCGATGCCTTCCGGTTTGCCTGCTTCTGCACCGCAGCCGCAGAGGGCATTCGCACAGGGGCCTGGGGAGAGGTCGACGTGGTCCATCTCCATGACTGGCACGCGGCCTTTTTCGCGATCCTCCGGGAGTACCACGCGATCTACCGGGAGCTGAAGCCGATCCGCACGGTCTTTACCATCCACAATCTCGCGTATCAGGGGGTGCGGCCCTTCAACGGCTACGCCTCTTTGAATTCATGGTTTCCCGGGATGTGGTACGACTATGGCAAACTGGTGGACCCGCGGTGGCCGTCCGTCTTCAATCCGATGGCGTCCGGGATCCGGTTGTCCGATGCGGTTCATGCGGTCTCACCCACCTACGCGGAGGAGATCACCCGGCCCACCTGGAGAACGGATGAGCGGGCCATCTACGGCGGAGAGGGGCTGGAGAGGGAGATTGCCGAAGCCCGGGGCGAGAACCGTCTCTTGGGCATTCTGAACGGGTGCGACTATTCCCGGAAGAAGGGAAAAAAGCCCTCATTTAAAACATTGGCAGACCGGCTGCGTCAGCATCTGGTCCGGTGGGCCGGAACCCGGGATTATCTCCTGCCCGCGCATTTCATAGCCTATGCAAAGCTCGATGCCCTTGCCCGAAACGAGCATGAGCCGGAGATGCTCTTGACGAGTGTGGGCCGGATCACGGAGCAGAAGATGCTGCTGATGCAGGCCGGAACCGATAAACACCCTTCGGGGCTGGAGGGAGTTCTGGATGTTCTCGGAGAGAATGGCCTTTTCATCCTGCTGGGAACCGGGGAGAGCGGATACGAGAATTTCCTCTCCCGTGTGAGCGGACGGTATGACAACTTCATCTTTCTCTGCGGCTATTCGGACGAGTGCGCGAATCTGCTCTACCGTATGGGGGATCTCTTTGTCATGCCCAGCTCCTTCGAGCCCTGCGGCATCAGCCAGATGCTGGCCATGCGGGAGGGGCAGCCGCCCCTGGTCCACCATGTGGGGGGGCTTCGGGATACGGTGGAGGATGGGGTCAACGGCTTTGCCTTTACCGGAGAGACTATTGAAGAGCAGGTGAACGGGTTTGTTGAGACCGTGCGCCGCGTGATAAAGCTGAAGCGGAAGGATGCGAGCCGGTATAAGAAGATCCGGGAGAAGGCGAAGAAGAGCCGGTTTTTGTGGGGCGATACGGTGCGGGCTTACAAAGAGAAGCTGTATACTTGATGTTCAAGTTTTGGTTGCGGCTACGGTATTGAAGTTCATGGATTGTCCTTTCCATCCAAATTTTTGAGTTTTTGGGTTTTTGAGTTTTTGGGTTCAACATAAAAATCTCGACAAACAAAAGAGTGATAATATGCTTTTCCATGTATTTTGTAAAAAATATGTGGAACTAATTATTTTAAATTATATTGTTGAAAACAATTCATTCACGGGTATTGGTATTATAAGGGACTGATATGATTAAGTGGATACATACTGGCCGAACGGAGCGGCGTGGCGGCCAAGGAGCTGTCGGCCCAGGCCATTCAGCTTCAGGAGACCATGGGGTTTTTCAATGTGAGCCGCAACATGGGGGCGTCGACGGGGCGCCGAAGGGAGGCCCCGTCGATGGGCAAAGGGAAAGCCGCGGCGCCCGACCCCTGGAAACGCGAAGCCGACCACGCCCGGGACCCGGCGCCTAAAAAGGGAAAACAGAACGGAACTTGGCTGGCAATGGGGGACGAG
>JAABSP010000146.1 GCA_011390345.1 Desulfobacteraceae bacterium | reverse complement strand
CGGATCAGGCCGTGGGTTCCGAAATGGTGGGGGCCGTAGTTCAGGACAAAGGCATCCTTGTGGGTGGAGCGCTGCTCTAAAAACTCGGCCGCGTCATAGGGCTGGTTTCTTCGGGCATCGGTCAACATATAGGGGGCCATCTCCGTTGCCCTGCCCGGATAGGACTTGCGCAGCGGGTGGCCCTGCCAGTTTTGGGGCATCAGAATCCGCCGAAGGTCCGGGTGGCCCTCGAACCGGATGCCGAACATATCGTAGACCTCCCGCTCGTACCAGTTTGCGGATGGCCAGATATCGGTGATGGAATCGACCGGCGGCTTCTCCTTGATCCGCTCCAGGGGAACCTTTAGCCGGATTCTTCCCGCATTCTCAAAGGAGAGAAGCTGATAGACCAGGGTATAGTCGGGCAAGTTTTTCCGGTCCCGCCGGGCCGACTCGTCCACCGCGGTGAGATCGTTCAGGCGCAGATATTTCGGGCTGGCCTCGTTTTTGAGATACTTCAGGACAGATTTGATCCGATGGGGCAGCACCGTAAAGACCGGCATGTCGGATGTGGGACTCTCCATCTGCACATCAGTGCCGAACCGGAGCGACATCTCATGGGCCAAAGTCTTCTCCGAAGCCCGCAGCTCGATACTTGCGGCCGGCGGGGTCCACATGAGATCCGATCTCGATCCCTCAAAGAGCGGCGGCCTCACCGATGTTCCCCGGATCGTAATCCCTTCGTAGCCGGGCCCCCGAGGATCTCTCGATTTGGTCTTCCCATCTCGTAGAATCGGCGTGGTGGTTCCCTGGCTTCCGCCCGGAAGATGAAAGACCGATCTGGCCGGCTTTTCCTCGTTCGCTATCTTCTCCTGCAGCATCATAAGCCCCTGGAGCAGGGCCTCGGGCCGGGGCGGGCATCCGGGCACATAGACATCGACCGGAAGGATCTGGTTGACCCCCTGCACCACGCTGTAGACATCGTACATCCCGCCGGAGTTGGAGCATGATCCCATGGAGATCACCCACCGGGGCTCGGCCATCTGCTCGTAGAGACGCAGGATAGCGGGCGCAATCTTTTTGAATACCGTTCCGGAGATGATGAGAAGATCGGCCTGCCGCGGAGAGCCCCGGAAGACCTCGGAGCCGAAGCGGCTGATATCATATCTTGAAGTAAATGCGGTCGACTGCTCGATAAAACAGCAGGAGAGGCCGAAAAACATGGGCCAGAGGCTGTTCTTGTGGGCCCAGTTGATGACGATATCTCCCAGGCGCAGCCCCGCATCGGTCAACCGGTTCACAGGTTCGGGCCGGTGGTGGGTCCCCACTCGAGTCCTCCCTTCTTCCAGAGGTAAAAGAGGCTGATCATCAATACGATAATGAAAAAGGAGATCTGCAGCCATCCCTTTACCCCCAGGGGCTCGTATGCCACGGCCCAGGAGAAGATGAACGCGGCCTCCACATCGAAAAGGAGAAAGAAGGTGGCTACGAGGTAGAAGGGGACCGGATAGGAGAAACGGGCATGGCCCGTAGGGATGATCCCGCTTTCATAGGCTCTTGCCTTTTCGGGATTCTCCCGCTTCTCTCCGATCCATGCGGTCAGGATCATTATGACGGCCATGAGGCCGACAACGATGAGCGCGAAGATCACCAGGCTGGCGAGGCCAGGGTCCCACGGGGAAAAGCTTAGACTGACAGGTTGAAGTGCAGGTTCCATGACATCCTTCGTAAACGGTCGAGCGGTTTCCGGTTGCTTCTGCCTTCAATAAATCAGATGTCAGCATAACAGGATACTTTTCAGAAATCAATGGGGAAAATTATGTATTTGCACGGGTCGGGGCTCTTGCTCCGCTCATCCTCAATAAAGAATAGGGCAAATCGAGCCGATAAATAAGGTTTTTACCTTATTGCCCTGACATCTCTTCAATGGCAAAATTGCATTTCCAGACAGAATGGCCGTGTAAATTCAAAAAATGTTTATACACTGGAAAACCCTTTTCGGAGTCAATCATGAAAATCTGCATGTTTACAAATACCTATCTTCCCCATGTGGGGGGTGTGGCGCGTTCCGTCTCCTTCTTTACCGAAGACCTGCGGGCAATGGGTCATGATGTTCTGGTGGTGGCTCCCACCTTTCCAAATGAGGGTGACGAGGAGGAGAAGAGCGCTGAGATAAGCAATGATGAGGATATGGTGCTTCGGGTTCCGGCCCTTCAGAATTTCAACGGAAGCGACTTTTCGGTGCGGATTCCCCTTCCCTTCATCATTGATGAGAAGATCGACGAGTTCGCGCCCGATCTGATCCACAGCCACCATCCTTTCCTGCTGGGAGATGCGGCCATGCGCGCGGCAAAATACCGGGATCTGCCGCTGGTTTTCACGCACCATACCCTCTATGAGAAATATACCCACTATGTCTCCTCTAAATCAGACGCGATGAAAAGGTTTGCCATCAACCTCTCTACGGAATACGCCAACATGTGCTGCCGGGTGATCGCACCCAGCGAAAGTGTTGCCCGGATGCTCCGGAAACGGGGGGTGGAGACCCCGGTGGAGGAGCTGCCTACCGGGGTGGATATCCGCTTCTTTGCCAACGGCAGCGGCGACAACTTCCGGCAGGAGCTGTCGATTCCACAGGATGCCTTTCTGGTGGGCCACCTGGGACGCCTTGCCTTTGAAAAGAATCTCGATTACCTCACCCATGCCGTGGTCGAATTTTTGAAAAACCATTCCAACGCCGGATTTCTGGTGGTGGGCAGCGGCCCCAGCGAGGAAGATATCCTTGAGATTTTTGAGGAGAACGGAGTGTCGGATCGGCTCTTCATGGCCGGAAAACTGACGGGGCAGGCCCTGAGCGATGCCTACCATGCAATGGATCTTTTCGTCTTCTCATCCAGATCCGAGACCCAGGGGATGGTGCTGGTGGAGGCTATGGCCGCGGGCAAGCCGGTGATCGCACTCGATGCATCCGGGGCAAGAGAGGTGGTTGAAGATGGGGAGAACGGAAGGCTTCTTCCGGCAGAAACCCCGGCAGAAGAATTTGCCGAAACCATAAAAAAGGCCGCAGAAGATCCGGATCTTTTAAAAAAATGGGCAGACAAGGCATTCGAGACCTCCCGCCATTTCTCCAGAGAGGTCTGCGCGACCCGCCTGCTGGGGATTTACGTCGAGACCATCAAAGAGCATGACGCTTCCAAGGGGAAAGAGGATCTCGATATATGGGATGATCTTCTCCGGAGCATCAAAGTGGAATGGGAACTCTTGTCGGAAAAGGCGGCCGCGGTGGCCAGCATCATGAAGAGCGATGACCATGCCCAAGAGGTGGAACTTGATTAGAAAGATCGAAAAACTGATCCGGGGGCTTCGAAAGCGGCTGGCCCGAAGCGATCTGGCAGTGCGGATGCTGGGGCTTCCATGCGTGGGCGACGGCAGCACCGAGCCGGGGCTGATCATGATCCAGATCGACGGCTTTTCCCACCAGCAGCTCATTCAGGCACTGGAGAAAGGGCGGATGCCCTTTTTAAAGAGCCTCATCAATGGGCAGGACTATAAGCTCAAACCCTTCTACTCGGGAATTCCCTCCAGCACACCTGCGGTTCAGGCCGAGCTTTTCTTCGGGGTGCAGGTCTCCATCCCGGGCTTTGAATACTACCAGCGCAAAGATGGCCGCCATATGGTTCTTTTTGATACTGCGGTCGTCAACCTGCTTGCGGATCGGTTCAAAAAGGAGGGGGAGCCGCTGCTGACCGGCGGAGCCGCATATGCCGACATCTACACGGCCGGGGCCAAAGAGGCCCGCTTCTGCATGGAGACCTTCAACATAGAAAGCTTTCTGCGCCAGGCCAAGCCGATCCGGATGGGCCTGATCTTGCTCTCGCACTCTGGCAAAATCCTTCGGATCATCGGTCTCTCGCTGGTGGAATTCGGCCTTGCGGTTTACGATTTCGTGCTGGGGATCTACAACCGGCGCAACTTTTTTCGGGAGCTGAAGTTCGTTCCCACCCGGATCGGGGTGAGCATCGTCTTCCGGGAGCTGGTCCGGATGCACGTCAAGATGGATATCGTCAGAGGCATCCGCATTGTCCATGCCAATTTCCTCGGCTATGACGAGCATTCCCACCGGCGGAGCCCCTCCTCCCTCTTTGCCCACTGGACCCTGAAGGGGATCGACGGCGCGATCAGAGACATCTACCATTCCGCTCGGCGTAGCGAATGCCGGGACTATCATGTGGTGATCCATTCGGACCACGGCCAGGAGGATGCCGACCCCTATGGAAGTCTGCACGGAAAAGAGGTGCAGACCGCAGTGGCCGAGGTCTTTTCGAAAGGTGTACTCGCAGAAATTCCGTTTCACCCTTCCCCAGAGGAGTTGACCAAAGAGTATCTCTACCGCCGGGGCCGCACCCATATCCGGAAAAAAGGGCTCCACCCGGATGAGATTCAACTCGGTTCCGATGCCATTGAAAAAATCAAGGTCGCGCATATGGGGCCTCTGGGCCATATCTATCTGCCGGTCTCCACCACCCATGAGGAACGGGAGCATCTGGCCAAACGGCTGGTAAAGGAGACATTCATCCCCCAGGTCTTTTTCATCTCCGGGGAACGGATTCTTGTGGCCAACCCGGACGGGGTTTTCGATCTGGACAAGGATCGGAAACGGATCATCGGAGAGAACCATCCCTTTCTGGATGCGGTTACGGAAGATATGGAGCGGGTCTGCCGCCATCCGGATGCGGGAACGATGGTGATCTCCGGCTGGCTTCCGGGAAAGAAGACCGTCACCTTTGCCACGGAAAACGGCTCCCACGGGGGCCCGGGCATGGATGAAACAAAAGCGTTCGTCATACTGCCCCCGAGCCTGCAGAAGAATGCCGCTTTTCTAAGGCCATCAGAACTCCGGGAGCGGATCTTCGATTTTTTCAAAAACCATCCCCGAACCCGGCGGATCTTTCCAATAAAGCCGGAAAAGGGAAAAAACCCGGAAAAAGAGATCCGGGTGATGACCTACAACATCCACAGTTGCATCAACATGGATGGCCGGATCTTTCCGGAGAGGATCGCGCGGGTCATCGACGGGCTCAACCCGGACATCGTCGCGCTTCAGGAGGTGGACAACGGGCAGGACAGAACCCGCTTTACAGATCAGGCCCGGATCATTGCCGAATACCTGGATATGGAACACATCTTTCTTCCCCTGGTGGTAGGCTCCGATAACGGTAAAAACCACGGCTACGGCATCGCAGTCTTGAGCCGCTTTCCCCTGGAGGCCGTCAAGACGGACCGGCTGCCGAGGATGGCCCCCAAAGAGCCAAGAGGTGTCATCTGGGTCAAGGTCCAAACCACTGCGGGCCAGGTTCATCTCTTCAACACCCATCTGAGCCTCTATCAGAAAGAGCGAAAGCTCCAGATCCAAGCCATCACCGGGGAGGAATGGATCAAGGCTGCAGGAGAGAACGAGCCGGTGATCTTCTGCGGGGATCTCAATGCCGGCCCCAAATCGCCGGTTTACAAGGAACTCTCAAGCTGCCTGCAGGATGCGCAGATAGTAACCTCCAGCCCCCGAACGCCCCAGCCCACCTTCTTCTCCCGAAATCCCATCTTCCGGATCGACCATATCTTCGTATCCGATCATTTCAACGCGGTCGATATCCAGGTTCCCAGAACCGATGATGCAAAGACGGCTTCGGATCATCTGCCCTTGATGGTGAAGCTGACTATGAAAAGCTAACGCCACTTTGGCTTCTTTCCGCCGTCATAGGATTTGGCAAGCCCCTGTTTGACCAGCATCCGGCCCAGATCCCTCCGGTCACAGAAGACAGTCGCCAGTATCCGTCCGTATTTGTCTCCGGTACTGATGTTGTAGAGATCGATCCGCCGGGCATTATTGATCTTTGACTCTGCAAATTCCTTTGCTTCCAAAGCCTTTTTGCGAACCGCGGGCCGGCTGTCCCTCATCTCCGGTGTATCGATCCCCCGGATGCGGATGCCGACGGTCTTTCCGTCGATGGGATTGTGTCCTTTGATGTGGGCTTTGAAGGTGTCGCCGTCATAGACATTCTCAACGCTCTTCACTCTGCTGTGCCAGACGCATCTCGGATCGGGATGGGGCAGCGGGTCCCGGCCCCGGAATCTCCAGTACAGAAGAGCAGCCACCAGAAGAACGCTCACGGCCATCCCCTTCAGCAGCATCGGGTCCAGGCCCTGGAGTCGCTGCAGCAGTTCCATCTTCAGCCCCCGATCTTCTTTTTGGTCTTGTGCCAGTAAAGATCACCGGTCTTGCCGATGAATCCGGGTACATTGGCCCCCTCCCGGATGGGTCCATCGGAACGTCCGGCCTTGTCATAGTTGAGCCTGCCCACGTCATCGATCACAAAGATGGTGTTCTGCCGCATCAGATTGATATACTTTTCATAGATCCGGATCTTGACCGCTATCATGTTCCCCCCGCCCAGGGACTGGTTGATGACCTCGCCGATCTGATACCCTCTGGAATAGACCTTTTCATCGCTCATGTGCGGCTTCTCCTCGAAAAGGACGTAATAGACCTTGTCTCCGAAGACCGGAATATCTGCAATATCTCTTCCCTGGAGGGATGCGCATCCGCCTGAAAGAAGCGTTGCTGCAAAGAGTAAAAGGGCAAACTGTTTCATGAAAACCTCCCTTGATTGGTATAAAAACCTTCACTGCGGCAATGCCAACACCTTCAGCCTACCATCTCGGCCGGGAATTCACCATCTCTTTTTGGAAACTGTAAGCAGCGCATTCCGTGATGCCAGAGCAAATTTTCCGCGGCAGAAGGAATCGTTCATCAGTGCCCGGCGCAGCCCGGCACTCAGTTCCATCTGAACCCCTTTTCCGGATCTTCCACGGTTGCAGATGTTTGCCGGATGTACCGCACCCATTCCCGAAGCCGGCGCGCGGACATCAAAGCCTGCTGTCCGGAGGTTTTTTTCTATTCTTCTGCACAGCTCCGTATCAAGGCCCCCCAGCATGACGAATCGGTCATCCTTTTGCTTCTGTCCATGAATCGCCACCACGGTCTCCGCATCTTGAGCCGCAGAGAGCCCTGTCGGCTCATCGAACCTGTGACTGGTGAGGTGGAGATCCCAGTTCTCTCCCCTTTTTTTGATACCGCTGAAGGTATAGCAGGAGAAGAGGGGCCCGGCAATCATCCGCACCGCATGATCGGTATAGAATTCAATCCTGCCGCCGTGGGGAGCCATCAGCAGAATCTTTGACCCCCGGCTTCGATAGTCGATCCGGTAATCGACTTCGGGGGTCTGCTCTTCTGATAGTTCGGCAAAGTTGCGGTATCGATCCTGGCTCATCCATTCAGATTATCATTTTTTCAGTTGTCTGTCATCGACGGCTCTGGTATCCTCATCATTGTTGGGTCCATTGTGAAAAGTAAAGAATAACTTGACATTCAAATGACATAGCCTTATATGAGATCACGAAAATCAAAGGGAAACCCGTGGGCTGATCATTACACCCGAAAGGCGAGAAAGGAGAACTTCCCGGCCCGCTCGGTCTATAAACTGGAGGAGATTCAAAAAAAACACCGGTTGATCCGTAAAGGACAGAAGATCCTCGATCTGGGGTGTGCGCCCGGATCATGGCTGAAATATGCCGCAGAAATCACAGGCTCTTCGGGGAGGATTGTCGGGGTCGATCTGAAGCCGGTTACGATTGCTCTTCCGAATCAGGTGCAGGTGATCGAAGCCGATGTCTTTTCTCTGGAGGGGCCATTCTTTGATGCTCAGGGAAGGGACTTCAACGGGGTGATCAGCGACATGGCCCCGGCCACCACCGGCCATGCCAGCACCGATGCAGCAAGATCGGCCGCGCTTTGCCAGGCCGCGCTTTCCATTGCAGAGAATGGACTTGCGCCGGGCGGATTCTTCATCTGCAAGATATTTCAGGGGGAGGATTTCAACGCGTTTCTCAATAGGATAAAAGCACTTTTCAAAAAACAGAAGAACTTCAAACCCCAGAGCAGCCGAAAGGCCAGCCGAGAGATGTTTGTCATAGGAACCGATAAAAAATAAAAAGCAGGAGGAAGATATGTCCGGACACAGCAAATGGTCCACTATCCGCCACAAAAAGGGGGCGGCAGACGCAAAACGGGGGAAGATCTTTACCAAACTGATCAAGGAGATCACGGTCGCGGCCCGGATGGGCGGCGGAGACCTGAACTCCAATCCCCGCCTTCGAACCGCGGTGATCGCGTGCAAGGCCGAAAATATGCCCAAAGACAATATTGAACGGGCCATCAAAAAGGGAACCGGCGAACTCGAAGGCGTCAATTACGAGGAGAGTACCTATGAGGGGTATGGCCCCGGGGGCGCGGCCATCTTCCTGGAGTCTCTCACCGACAACAAGAACCGCGCGGTGGCCGATATCCGTCACATCTTCAACAAGAATGGGGGCAACCTCGGCGAAAACGGGTGCGTCTCGTGGATGTTCGACAAAAAGGGGTATATCGCCATTGAAAAGTCGGCCGCGAGCGAAGAGGCCGTGATGGAGGCCGCACTGGAGGCTGGTGCGGAGGATATCCGGGAGGATGAGGAGATCTTTGAGGTGATCACCGCGCCCGAGGATTTCGAGACC
>JAABSP010000145.1 GCA_011390345.1 Desulfobacteraceae bacterium | reverse complement strand
GAGCGTTCAGAGGGGGGAGAGCATTCATTCGATTTGTTCAGTTTTTGGTATGGGCATCGAATGAAGGATGGGCTCTCCCCCTTTAAATCATTCAGAAGGATATCATTCCTCATCCAGCACAACCCCCCGCCGCTCCAGCAGGCTCCCCTCGGCCAGAAAGAGCCGAACCCGCGCAATCCGGTAGTTGATAACTGCCCTAACCTCCGCGATCCTCGCAGCCAGCAGATCCCGCGAAGATCCGGATCAGGACAACAATCGTTCTGGCAATTCAACTAGTTATGACAATTCCCCTCTTCATTCCCCTTCTTCCCTTCTCGGATTTCAATCACTGCTTGTAAAAGGAATCTCAATTGAAAATGGTGTAAAAATCCATTCTGAATCCCCCGATGGTAAATTGGCTCGATTGGTCTTCTGACAAGACTCCTCGGCAAATAAATTCCTTTTCATCGGTGAAGGATATTCTATTCTACAGGACAAGGTCAAGGGAATTAAGCTTCTACTCGGTTATATTCGATTTAAAGGGTAATAAACTCGATAACAACCGATTGACATTTTCTTTCTCTCTGATATTGTTTAGAGTTGTTTATCCTGGCCTTTTGGGATAGATGTTTCCGGATGCTGAACCATAACCAAACCTCTCTTTTTGCCGATTTTAGTGATCGGCCCGAGACAACTATTTTTTGCAAAGCATGACTGGAGAAAAAGATGGCTGATCGATGGCTCTCTGTTGATGAAATTGCAGAGCATCTCGGTGTCAAACGAGACACTGTATATAAATTGATTAGCGAACGGCAAATGCCAGGGCATAAAATCGGCCGACTATGGAAATTCAAGCAGGCGGAGGTGGATGAGTGGGTGGTAAGTGGTGGTGCAAAGACCTCTCAATCTGAAAACGATAATCCTGACATCAAGAAAAGAGAGTCATAATGGCAATGAAATACTCAACGCACTGAATAAGCCCGAACAATTCATTTTGGCTGTCGTTAAAGTTGATGGGGAAAAAGCGGCAAGAACAACATATATCATGAAACATTTCGGCCGCGAGCCCGATTTTAGCGTGACCACCGTGAATTATAAGATAGCAGACTTGCTTGCCAAAGGGGGGTGCCGAAGTGAGTTGGGAACCACAAAAAATTGATGAGATCCTTGATAGCACAGAGGGTGAAAATCTGGAATTCAAGACCGCACGCCACAATTTTCACTTTGAAGAACTGGTCAAATACTGCGCCGCGCTTGCCAATGAAGGGGGAGGCTCCATTGTACTGGGCATTACAGATAAGCGCCCCCGCAAAGTTTTCGGAACCCATGCTTTCCAGCAACCGGAACGAACCAGATCAGGCTTGATTGACAAGCTTCATTTGAATATCACCTTCAGTGACGTTCAACATTCCGATGGAAGGGTCCTGGCTTTTCATGTTCCGGCCCGGCCGACCGGGATGCCGATTAAGGCGGAAGGTGTCTATTGGTCGCGGCGAGGGGATTCCCTAATTCCGATGGGAGAAGATGAGTTACGCCGGATATTTTCCGAAGCAGGTCGTGATTTCTCATCTGAAATTTGCCAAGGCGCATCAATGAACGATCTTGACCTGGATGCCGTTGAAGACTTCCGCCGAAGATGGATCGCCAAATCGGGCAATCAGAACCTGGCGACATTGAGTCCCGATCAGCTTCTTTCCGACGCCGAGGCCCTGTCAGACAATCAAATGACCTACGCGGCCATGGTCTTGTTCGGTACTCGCAAGGCGGTTGGAAGGCATCTTGCGCAGGCTGAATTTATCTTCGAATATCGCAGGTCCGGTGCTTCAGGACCGGCCCAGCAGAGAAGGGAGTTCCGACAGGGGTTTTTCGGTTTCTACGACCCATTATGGAACCTGATCAACCTTCGGAATGATGTTCAGCACTTTCAATCAGGACTGTTTGTTCTCGACATTCCGACATTTTCCGAGCGGGTCGTCCGGGAAGCGGTTCTGAATGCAGTAAGCCATCGCGACTATCAGCTTGGGGGCAGTGTCTTTATCAGGCAGTATCCCCGCAGATTAACGGTAGAGAGTCCGGGCGGCTTCCCGGTCGGCATTACAACTGAAAATATACTCGACCGCCAGTCGCCGCGGAATCGGCGCATCGCTGATATTCTTGCCAAATGCGGCCTTGTGGAATGTTCTGGACAGGGCATGAACCTGATGTACGAATTGAGTATCCAGGACAGCAAATCGATACCCGATTTCACGGGCACCGATCAATACCAGGTCGTCCTGAATCTCGACGGCAAGGTACAGGATCCCCGGTTTCTCCAATTTCTTGAAAAAGTTGGACGAGAAACGCTGAACCTTTTCAGTACAGCGGATTTTTTGCTGCTGGATTGTGTGCATCGAGGGAAGAATATACCGAACGCTCTTCAAAAACGCTTGCAATGGCTTGTGGACAAGGGCATTATCGAATGTTTCGGCCGCGGCCGCGGGGTAAAGCACATCCTCAGCCGACGTTTTTACAAAATGGTCGATAAAAAGGGTGCGTATACCCGCAAAAAGGGCTTGGACCGAGAAACCAACAAGGCTTTGCTCCTTAAACACATACAGGAAAATGCGGATAGCGGAAGTCGCCTGAAGGAACTTATGCAAGTGCTCCCGGACTTGTCCGATAATCAGGTTAAGAAGCTAATTGCCGAGCTGAAAAAAGAAGGTAAGATTTTCCATGTCGGGGCTACGAGGGCGGCCTTGTGGTACCCCGCGGATATGAATGGTATTGTGCCGTCAAAAAATGGATAGCACAATCATGGCACAATATAATTTTTATAATGTAAATAATTTAGTGATATATATAGTGCCGGCGATTGCGCCGATGTTATTTTCAGGCGCAATACAATGCAATATCCGGGGTAATCCAATATGCCTGAACGACGCAAAAAACTGATTGCGGGAGCAGCCGGGCGCATAGCCGATGAAGTTATCCAGCATCTTACAAAGCTCGTTGGTGCAGATGTCCGGGTGACCTTGGAGATTCAAGCCCAATTACAAGATGGTGCATCCGAAAAAACGATTCGTGATGTTACGGAAAACTGCCGAACGCTCCGCTTTGACACTTTTGGTTTTGAAGAGGAGTGATGGCTGCCCCCACCACCACGAGGCTCCTTTCACCGATCCTGAAAGCGGCTTTCCCGGCGCTGCTCTATCCATCACGCCTTCAATGCTCTATCATCGACATTCTCATTTTTTTCCTCTATTCCCGGCGCGGTCGGTACTTCATTTTCACCCTCGGTCAGCTCTTCCGTTTCTGGCACGGCAACCGCGTTCGAATCGCCCCCCTCTTCATTTTCTGTAGCGATGGGCTCTTCCCCCTCGTGAGATTCAGCATCCATATGCTTTCTCCGCCTCCCCCTGAAAAACCCCTTAGCCCTTTCAAACGCCTCGTACTCCACCGGAATCATCAACAGCGCCAGAATCGTAGCACTCGAAAGTCCGGCCACGAACGCGGTGGCCATGGGCGCCCAGGAGATCGACTTTCTCGGAATCCCGATGGCCATGGGCAGAAGCCCTAAAATGGTCGTGACGGTTGTGATGAGCACGGGCCGCATCCGGGCCGCACAGGCTTCGATCACGGCATCCCGCAGGAGCCTTCCCTTTCGCATCCGGGCATTCATGAAGTCGATGAGGATCAGCGAATCGTTGACCGCGACCCCGGCCAGCCCCACGATGGCCATGAAGCTGCCGATGGTGAAGGTGGTCCGGCTGAAGAAGAGCCCCATCACCACGCCGATGATGGCAAATGGGACCGCTGTGATGATCATCACCGGCTGGAAATAGTCGTTGAACTGGGAGGAGAGCACCAGATATATGGCCATGATCGCGATGAGAAAGGCAAAGGCCAGGGAGGTGTAGGAGCGGCTGGTCGATTCGAACTCGCCGCCGTAGGAGAGGGATGCGCCGTAGAGGGTATCCCGGTTTTCTTCGAAGAAGTTTTCCGCCAGCACCTGAACCCGTGCGGCCGACAGGGACGAGCCCGGTTCGATGTCTGCGGTGATGGTGATGGTGGGCCTCCCTTTGTACCTGGCCCGGACATTGGGTTCAGCCACATATTCCACCGAAACCAGATCCCGCAGCAGCACCGGGGATGCGCTGTGTTCCACCACCGGCACACCCAGGATGTCGGCCGGGTCCGAAAGGCCCGCGCGGGTCGGATTGACAGTGTCCGACTCCCTTGCCAGGCGCACCATGAGATCCACCTCCTCGTCCGATGTCCGGAAGGTTCCGGCATTGTAGCCGTTGAACGCGGCCGCGACCATCGCGGTCACCTGCCCCGGCATCAAACCGTATTCGAATACGGCCTCGGATCTGGGGATGAATTTGACGATCCGGTGATTTTCGGGCCGGTCATCGTCGAGATCGACCAGGTCTTCCAGCTCCGGCTCGCTTCTCATGAACCCGAGGATTGCATCGGTCGCCTGAACCGCCTGGCCCATATCAGAAGCCGTGACCCGGATGTTGACCGGCTTGCCTGTGGGGGGGCCGTCGCTCTCCTCAAAGACCTTCACCTCGGGTTTCCGGGGGAAATCGGCATATCGGGCCGCGACAAACCGGCTGATCTTTTCGCGCATGTAGGTCAGGTGCTGCATGGGATCGTCTTCCGGGTTTTCCGGAAAGTTCCGGTCCTCGTCTTCGGGCAGTGTGACCACGATCTGGCCGTAGTTGTTTCCGGTGTGGCGCTGGTAGTCCTCATCCTCGTAAAACCCGGCCGATCCGGTTGCCGAATGGGCCTGGCCGGGCCCCAAAGAAATGATATACTTCGAGATATCCCGAACAACGCCGTCCGTGACCTCCACCGGCGTGCTGATGGGCATCGCGATGGTCACATGGTACCTGAAATAGTTTCCCGGGAAGAATTGAACCTTGATCAGCGGAATCCCCTTGATGGAGATCCCCATGATAGAGAGCACCAGCATCGACATGGTTATGGCAAAAAGAGCCGTGATCCCTGAAAAGGCGAGGATCTTGTGGTTAAGCAACTGCTGCAGTATCCAGTGGTAGATCCGCCAGAAGGGGGCGAATACGCCCCGGTGCAGGTGGTGAAAAGGATCTTCTTCTTCGGTCACCACGGCTTTGGCCTCGACTTTGGGGCCCCAGTCGAGGATATGGATCGGCAGGATGAAGAGGGCCTCGAGCAGGGATGCGATCAGCGCGTAGGTGACGGTTTTGGGGATCTGGGCGAAAAATTCGCCGGTGCTGCCGCTCATGATCAGCATCGGCAGAAATGCGAGCACCGTGGTCAGCGCGGAGCTGAAGACCGGCAGCATCACCTCGGCCGTGCCGTCGATCACCGCATCTTTTCTTGATTTGCCCATCTGGAGGTGGCGGAAGATGTTCTCCATGATGATCACTGCATCATCCACCATGATGCCTGTCACCAGCACAAAGGCGAAGAGGCTGATGGTGTTGAGGGTGACGCCGGCCAGATGCATGATGATGACGGAGCAGAGGAACGCGAAGGGGATGCCGACTGCCGTCAGCAGTGCGTTGCGGAACCCGAGGGTGATCCAGAGGACGATCATGACGAGGCTCATCCCCAGGATCAAGTTTCCGCCGAGGGTGTTGACGGAGTCGTTGATCTCGAAGGAGGAGTCGTTGGTGAAGATGATCCGGATGCCCTCGTTTGCATGGGTCTTTTCAAATGCCCTGGAGACCGCCTTGACCGTTTCAGAGATATCGATCGAATTTCCCCCCTCGGTCTTGACCACCCGGAGCCGAAGGGTATCCTCGCCGTTGACCGACGGAATGGTGGAGGGGTCCCTGTGGCTGAGCCGTGCGCTGGTGACGAGATCCCGCACCCGGACGAAATTGCCGTCCCCGTCCCGTCGGACGATGATATCGAGGACCTCCTGCTGGGAGGAGAGGCGCTTGCCCGCGTCGAGCATATACTCTCCGCTTGTTTTCTGGAAGCTGCCGGTGGGGATCTTGGTGTTGGCCGATTCGATGGCCTTCATGGCCTGGTCCAAGGTGATTCCGTACCGGCGGAGCTGTGCAGGGTCGATGGAGACATGGAATTCCCGGGTATATTCCCCGGAGATCTCCACGCTTTCCACACCTTCGACATTGATGAGCTGGGATTTGAGTTCGTCCGAGAGGAGCTTCAGGCTGTGCTGCGGGATCTCTCCGCTGAGGTTGACGATGATCACCGGCAGCCATTCGTGGGTGTTGATGTAGAAGAACCGGGGCTCGTCCGCACCCTGGGGCAATTGGTCCGTGATGCTGAGCACCCGGAACCGGAGTTCGTCATAAAGGTTCTTGTAATCCGTATCGTCTATGAACTTCACCTGAATGGAGGAGAAATTCCGGTAGGAGCTGGACTGGATGAACTCCACGCTCTCCAGGCCGTCCAAAGCATCTTCGATCTCGGCAGTGACGAGCTGTTCCACGTCATCGGCCGATGCGCCGAAATAGACCGTATGGATGAAGACCTTCCCCATATCTACGTTGGGCATATTCTCCAGTGGGATGGTGGAGAGGGAGAATGCCCCGGCAATGATGAGGATGACGAAGACGACGTTGATGAAGACCGTCTGTTTGAGGGTATAGCGGACTATGGATCTCACGGCGCGGCCAGCTCGCTCCCCGGAGACAATTTCGGATGATCGGCAACGATCAGATGGCCGTTTGACTCGCCCAGTACCATGATATTGATCGTTTCTCCTGTCTCTTTTACACTCACCCGGGGATTGTCATACCGGCTGATCACCGCGGCTTTGGGAATCCAGTACCCTTCGGCCTCGATCTGAAGGGGCAGACGGAAGCGGAGCCCTCCCCTGCGCTCTCCTTCGTAATCGACCAGCAGAAGCTCGGCCATGAGCTTGCGGGTCTTCTCGTCGAACTCGGGGTTGACCCATTTGAGTTTTGCCTTTACAGGCTCCCCCTCCAGTTCGGCCTCAAAGATCTTGGATAGACTGCGGATCGCGGCCAGTTCCTCTCCGGAGACCGAAAGGGGAACCGTCAGCTTCCGAAAATCCGCTACCTTAGCCAATGAATTGTTAGGGGTGATCACCTCGCCGGCCTCGGCCATCTTCTCCACCACGATCCAGCCTTTTGGCGCATGTATGCGGTGCCGTTTCTTTCGCTCCAGCAACTCTGCCAGGGTGATCTCCAGCGCAGCTCTTTCCGCGGTCAGCGTATCCTGCTCCAGCCGGGCCTGATCCCACTCCTCTTTGGCCGCATCCCGTTTGACTTCGGTGACCCTATCTCCCTTGTGGAGCTGGTCGTACCGCTCGAACTCCTTCTGTAGATAAGCGACCCTCGATTCGTTCTTCTTTTCTGCGGCCTCCAGTTTTTTGATGGACTGCCGGGTATTGCGGATCTGAAAGTCGATGAAGGTCGGGTCGATCTCGAAGAAGGGCTTCTCCCCGACCGTGTCCCCGACGTCGTAATTTGCCCGGATCACCTTTCCGGATACTTCCGAAGCCACCGTAAGTGCGGTATCGCTTCGGGTGTAGCCGGTCAGGGCCACCTCCTTCTGCGCCCCCCTCACCTGGAGCGGTTCTTCCTGGGCAAGTGAAAAGGCAGGAAGAATAAAGAGGAAGAGGATTCCCCAAGTGATCCCCTGAACGATCTCAATGGTCGATTTTTTCTGCATGCTTCTTCCTGATAATTTCATCTGCATGAAATAAATGGTAATCAGCCGGAATGGAAAGGTGCTGGAGAACGACCATTTCCTGCAATCGGATTTGCTATTGCGTAAGGAAAATCAGCATTGTGGCATAGAGGCGGCATTTGATTCCATTCTCTTCCCTCCAGGCTTCTGCCGGCCGCTTTTTTTCGAACGCCTCCCCATTGTTTGAAAAAGAAAGGTATTCTCTCTTTCTGGCACTGGTCTTTTATCTTCTTTACCCATCTTGGATGCATAGGTCTTGCTTTCGGACCGGACTCTCCCCCGACAATCACCCAGTCGATCCCTTCCAAATCCAATTCCCCCAGATCATCGAGCAGCGGTTCGCAGGAGAGGAAGCGGACGGCAGATTTGATCTCCTTTAATGCCTCAATCCGATATTTATATGCCGAAGATTCAACGGTTACACCCAGCCATACATTTTGTGGCCAGATGCTGATTTTTCGGCTGAATGCTATCAGCCGTTCTTCTCTTTTGGTCAATATCTGAAAGGTATGGTTCGGAGCCTGAGCAACGACATCCAGAATTTGATAAACGTAATCATCCGGAACATCCTCATGAAAGAGATCACTCATACTGCAGACAAAGATCATATGATTTCCCTTCCACTCAAGGGGTTGGGAGATTCTGTTGGGATGAAGCGTCACCTTAAACGGAACATCTTTCGGATAACCGTAACGGCCTGCCAGCCGCTTTGCCATTCGTTCCGCATAACAGTTGATGCAACCTTTGCTGACCTTTGTGCAGCCGGTGACCGGATTCCATGTGGATTCGGTCCACTCGATCGCGGAATTTGAAGCCAATGGTCTACCCCTTCCTGCTTTATCATATTTCCACAGATATATGAATCATTTTCGATCCGATGGAGCCCCTCTATCTATTAAAGGATAAAAAAGGAAGGGCTCCGTCATAAAATCAGTGCTTGAAGCTCCGCTG